>JAGLTP010000002.1 GCA_023135215.1 Candidatus Heimdallarchaeota archaeon | reverse complement strand
TTTCTGAATTTCTGTTCATGTACAATTCCTTGATATTCAAAGTTCCCTCTTAATACTGGACACTTTTCTTCTTGTGCATTAATATTAAAGTTTGCAAATGGGGATGCCAAAAGTGACACCAAAATTACTAAACAAGCGATTTTAGTATATCTCACACAATTTCCTCCGGAACTTTTATGCTACACCAATGGTTCAAATGACATTTATAAACGTTATTGATAAAACTTATTTTTATGATTCAAATTATCTATTACGAATCGTAAATCTTAAATCGTTCAAACTAAATCTTGAACCAAATGTCATGGTTAGAAAACCGCGAGAGAGTACATTCTCCAAAAGAAATATTAGCCATCTTATGGCCATATTTATCTAACAGAATAGGTTTTCTAATCACAGTTAGCATCGTTTCTTTTTTCGCAGCTATCATAGGATTAGCGACTCCTTTATTAATAAAACAAGCAATTGATACTGCAATTCCTAATGAGAGTCTTGCTCTAGTTTGGGTCTTTGGAGGAGCAATTTTTGGAGTTGCATTGTTTGGAGGGGTACTACATTATTTTTCCAGATTTTATGCAGCAAAGTTTGCACAAAGGGTTGTATATGAATTAAGGAATGATATCTACAAAATACTACAGCAATTAAGTCTAGAATATTATGACGAAGAGAATACTGGGCAGATAATGACTAGAGTAACGACTGATTTGAATGCAATTCAAGGATTTGTCAGTTTTACAATTAGACTCATCATGAATGGTGCAGTATTCTTTATAGGTTCTTACGTTGCTATGCTAGTTTTGAGTTGGAAACTAGGGTTAATTCTTGTAGCTCTTTTTCCAGGTTTTATCTGGTTGATTTATTGGTTTAGCGCCAAAGTTAGACCACTTTTCTATCAAGCAAGAACACAATTTGGTGATGTAACTTCTATTCTTCAAGAGAATGTTACTGGAACTCATGTAGTTAGAGGCTTTGCTCAAGAGAAAAATGAAATAACAAAGTTTGATGAATCAAATACAATATATCGTGATTTGAGAATTAAGACACAGGTTTTCAGAGCTATTTACTTCTCAACAATGACTCTTCTCATTGGTATTGGAACTACACTTGTACTAGTTATTGGTGGAAGAGCAGTTATCAGAAACGAAATGGCATTAGGAAGTTTCATAGCTTTCTTATCTTATCTAGCTGTTCTTCCAGGTCCTACAAGACAGTTGACATGGTTAGTAGGGATTATACAAAGGATGCTAGCTAGTGGAGATAGAATTATCGAGCTGATAAGTGCAAAACGAGAAGTACAGGAAGATCCTAATGCATTAGATCCACCTAAACTATTAGGAAAAATTCAATACAGCAATGTTAGTTTTGAATATGAGTTAGGGAGAGCTATTCTGAACAATATTAGTGTTTCAATTCGAGCTGGTCAAAAGGTAGTTATTTTAGGGGGAACTGGAAGTGGAAAAAGTAGTTTTGTTAATTTGCTTTCAAGATTTTATGACCCCTTTGAAGGCAGTGTACGAATAGATGATATTGATGTAAAGAAATACAAATTAAAAGCAATACGAAAACAGATTGGGCTTGTACTTCAAGAAACATTCCTTTTCAATGCTACAATCAAAGAAAATATTGCGTTTGGTAAACCAGATGCAAACGAAGAGGAGATTGTTCAAGCAGCAAAAATTGCAAAAATACATGATTTCATAGCAAGTCTTCCCGATGGGTATGATAGTAAGGTAGGGGATAGAGGTATCACTTTATCAGGAGGACAAAAACAGAGAGTTTCAATTGCGAGAACTCTACTAACTGATCCTTCTATTCTGATATTCGACGACTCTACAGCTTCAGTTGATGCTGAAACTGAAGCTCAAATTCAAGACTCATTGGACATATTAAGCAAGGGAAGAACAACACTTATAATATCACAAAGAATTTCCTCGGTTCATTATGCTGACAGGATTCTTGTTTTTGAAAAAGGACAAATCATACAAGATGGGAGCCATAAGGAACTGATTTCAGAAGAGGGATTGTACAAAGAAATATATGAAACATTAGCACAAAGCTACTCTCTTGAACCTATAACTGACGAGATTCAAGAAACAAAAACACGGGGGAATGATTAATGGGTTGGGCTATTCATTATATGAGAAGAGAGGAAGCTGAAAGAGAAAAGAAATATTCAGACTGGACACTTTTTAAAAGAGTCTTTGGGATTTTTAGACATTATAAAACTGAAACTATCTCTGTAATGGCAGTTGTTCTGACTGCTTCAATTTTCTCAACCTTAATTCCAATTTTAATGCAACAAACAATTGATATGTTTATTAAACTTGATAGATTAGATTTTGTTTCAAGTTTGTTTATAATGGGAGGTCTTTACATCATATTTATAATTCTTAATTTCATGTTGATTTTAGCGAGAACAATCTTCTTTGCGAAATTAGGGCAAAAGATGATCTACCGGATAAGAAATGATACCTTTGCAAAATTACAATATCTATCCTTTGATTACTTTACTGAAACAGAATCAGGAAGAACCATATCCAAAGTTACAAATGATGTAGATGCTCTTGGAGAATTGCTTACTACAGGTATAATAGATATTTTTGCAGATTTCTTTAGTTTAATTTGGATTGTTGTAATTATGTTCATTTATAATGTTCAAATGACACTTGTAACTTTCACAATTGTTCCCATCCTTCTTATTACAGCTTTCTATTTCCAGAAAAGAGTTCGATCAGCTTATAGAAGAACAAGAGTTGCAATAGCGAAAGTTACAGCTAATCTTCAAGAAACGATAACAGGTGTAAAGGTTACAAAAGCATTATCTCGAGAAGAGGAAAACATAGAAAATTTCAGAGATCTTAACAGAGAAAATTATGAAGCAAATGTAGAAGCTGCTGGAGTATCATCACGTTTTATTCCGATTATTCTAATAATAGCAGGATTAGGAAGTACTTTAGTCGTAATTTTCGGAGGATATTTAGTAATTACTCAACAAGCATTAACTATAGGTGAGTTATACATATTTCTTGATTACTCAAATAGATTCTTCATGCCAATTATCAGTTTGTTCACCTTCTATACAATTATTCAATCAGGTTTTGCTTCAGCAGAGAGGATTTTTGAAATAATGGACGAGACACCGAGTGTTCGAAATGCAGAAGAACCATTATACCCTAAGGAAATCAAAGGTAGAGTAGAACTTAAATCGGTAGATTTCTTCTATACAGACGATGTCCAGGTACTCAAGAACATTAATTTGACCATAGAATCAGGAGAAAGTGTAGCTTTGGTTGGACAAACTGGTGCTGGTAAGACAACTATAACTAAACTCCTTTCTAGGTATTATGATGTGACGAAAGGTGATCTACTCATAGATGATACTGACATAAAAAAGATTGATCTTGAATATTTAAGAAAAAATATTGCAGTCGTTCCACAAGATGTATATCTTTTCAGCGGAACGATTATGGAAAACCTCAAATTTGGAAGAAAAGAGGCTGACGATCAAGATGTATTTAATGTGTGTCTAGTTCTAGGACTGCACGACTATATCTTGCAACTTCCAGAAGGATATGATACCGATGTTAAAGAGGGAGGTTCAAGACTTTCACTTGGTCAAAGACAATTAATATCTCTAGCGAGAGCTATTGTAGCAGATCCTAGTATTTTGATACTTGATGAGTGTAGTAGCTCAGTTGATCCTATAACAGAAGCTTTAATCCAAAAGGGAATCAACTATACACTTAGAGGGAGAACATCAATAATAATTGCTCATCGATTAAGTACAATCAAGAATGTAACGAAAATAGTAGTAATTGATGATGGTGAGATAGTTGAAGAGGGAACACATCAAGAGCTTCTAGAGAGAAAAGGAAAATATTACGATCTTTACGAAACACAATTGACAAGTAACATAGTCGAGTAGAATTGTAAGCATTCATTTCACAATCTTTTTTATTATCAAGTATTTCAAGCACTTAGATATCTATGGGGAAAATATCTGACCTTATCGAAAATAAGGAGAAAAGAGTACTTTGTTTAGGTAATGAAGCAATAGCAAGAGGCGCTATTGAAGCCGGTGTTCAAGTTTTCGCAGCTTATCCAGGAACTCCAAGCAGCGAGATTAGTGCAGCTTTAATTGCAGCATCAACGGAATTAGATTTTTATGCAGAGTGGAGTACGAATGAAAAAGTCGCGATGGAAATTGCTTATGCAGCGTCTATTAGTGGTATACGATCAATGACTGCTCTAAAACATGTAGGGTTGAATGTTGCAGCAGATGCTTATTATTCTTTTATGTACATGGGCTGCAAAGGAGGTTTTGTAACAGTTGTTGGTGATGATCCACATTGCTTCAGTAGTCAAAATGAACAAGATTCAAGATGGCTAGGAGTTTCCGCAAATTTCATCATTCTTGAACCTTCAAATCCTCAAGAGGCAAAAGATTATGTTAAACGCGCCTTTGATATAAGTGAAACATTCGAAGCCCCCATTCTGTTAAGATCAACTACAAGAATTTCTCACGCTCGAGCTGATGTTCTATATTATGAATATGAATCAGATTTTAAAGAGGGCGACTTAGAAAAAACTCCAAGGTTTAAATGTTTGCCAGCAATTGCAAGAGCTAATCACCCAAAACTTTTGGAAAAAATGGATAGAGTAAAAGAATGGATTTATGAGAGTGGATTATCTGTTATTGAAGATGATAATGAAGTAGAATATGGAATTATTACTGCAGGTATTTCTTATTCATATGTGAAAGATGCACTTAAATCTCTGAAGAAAACAATTCCTATCCTAAAATTAGGAATGGTATCACCTTTAGATGATAAAACAATTCTTGAGTTTGCAAAAAATAAAAAGAATATAATCTTTATAGAAGAAGTTGATCCTTATTTAGAAGATAGAATCTCAGCGTTGTTCATTCAGAATAACCTACATCCTAAAATTCA
The DNA here is from genome assembly GCA_023135215.1 of Candidatus Heimdallarchaeota archaeon. The sequence goes on along the minus strand of JAGLTP010000002.1, from coordinate 6,343 downwards.
TGGTAAATGTAATGGAATAACTAAAAGGTACCATGAACTAAATTCCAGACTTGTTGCAGAAGGGTTGATAAAGGTTTTTGGTGGAGAGTTACCATCTTTATCTGAAATTCAAAAAGCTGTAGAAGAGACAAAAGATTTCATGCCGTTCAGACCCCCTCTTTTCTGCGCGGGATGTCAACATAGAGCAGCATTTTATGAGCTTTCTAAAGTTGTAAGAAAACGAGATGGAATTTTCTCATCAGATATAGGTTGCTACTCCTTAGATCCTTGGGTAACAGATACTATTGTTTGCATGGGTGCATCAATAGGGATGGCAAATGGTTTTGCAAGAGTGATAAAAGATAAACCGATATTTGCCTTAATAGGCGACTCAACCTTCTTTCATACTGGATTACCAGCACTTGCAAATGCAGTTTATCATAAAGCAAACTTCAACTTACTCATACTAGATAACAGAATGACAGCTATGACAGGATTTCAACCTAATCCAACAGAAGATATACCTATCGAGGATGTTGTAAAAGGTTTAGGAGTAAATTATATTGTAGAATTTGATCCTTATGATTTTGAAAACGGAAAGAAAACTATTGAAGATGCATTAGAACATGAAGGGCCAACAGTAATCATCATGAGAAAAATCTGTGCAAATGAATGGTGGAGAAGAAAACGAAGAAAAGGAGAAAAAATAGAAGTTTTTCATACAGATCCAGAAGTTTGCATTGCTTGTGGGACCTGTATTGTTCAATATCAATGTCCAGCAATTTCCTGGAGTTTGGATACCAATTCCAAAGATAAAAAATACACAGTAATAGATCCTGCAACGTGTACTGGATGTTCTGTATGCTCCCAAATATGCCCAACAGGAGCAATTTCAAAGGTGGAATAAAATGACTGAAGAATACCAAATGGTTATAGTTGGAGTAGGTGGTCAGGGAATATTAACAATTTCTGATATTATTGCAATTGCAGCTCGGAAAAAAGGTTTACACATTTTGGGATCCGAGGTTCATGGGATGGCACAGAAAGGAGGGTCAGTAATCACTAATCTCAAAATTGGGAAGATATTACATTCACCTACAATTCCAGAAGGAAGTGCAAAGGTTCTAGTAGGAATAGAAGAGAATGAAACTTTGCGATTCATTAAATATTTAGAGCCTAATGGAATAGCAATAACATCTAGAACAGTTTTAAATCCTGTTAGTTGGAAAAAGAACAAAAAAGCTGCTAAAGAAGCACAAGAGAAGATTGATGAAAATTTAGCTAAATTCAAAGCTAAAATAATCAAGATAGACTCTGAAGCATTAGCTCTTGAAGCTGGTCTTTCATTAACCCAAAATATAGTATTACTAGGAGCTTTGTCACAAGTAGAAGGATTTCCTCTATCTGATGAAGAATTAAAAGAAGCACTGAAGGAAAGAGTTCCTAAGAAGTACATAGAACCAAATTTGAAAGCTTTTGAGTTAGGAAAAAACGCTATAAATAACACTAACTAATTATACACTTTACCTCATAATAGAGTTTTCCAATTCAGGTACAGATCAGGTATCTTGCTATACTTATGTTAACCCTTCTTCATTTGGTAATCTAACAGCTTCAATAATCTGTTCTCCAACAACGACTTCATCTACTGAGTGAATAGATGAGCCATATTCCCTCAGAGTTTCTTTTATTTCTTCGAAATTTAAATCATTACCAACAATAGTAGCAATAATACCTTCAGTGCTTGAATCAGTTTCTGTTCTCGTTATGTTAACGGATTCAATACCTGGTAAAACTCCTAAAGCTAAAGCCAAAACATCAATTCTTGGTTGATGAGGTTTTAAAACGTCTAACACTAATCTTCTGATATGGACTTTCTTCGTAGATTCAGCCATCTTTATTTCCCATGTTCCAAATAGTTGCTTAATTTCATTTTCTGTTCGCATTTAAAAAAACTTTGTCTTGAGGACATTTTCTCAAAATTCTGTAGTTTTCCTTTACCAATAGAAAAAAGAATATTAAATATAACAAATATTAAGTAATTGGAGCCTAAAACTAGGTTATATAATACGGTGAGGTCTATGACAAAACAATTCCCCTATGATTTATGGATATCTACAGGTAGTGATGCAGGAATAAGTTTTGCAACTGTGGGAAAGCTAGCAAAAGATTCAAGCATGATGCAAGGAATTCTTCTTTCACTTCAGAGTTTAATGTCAACAGAGGTTGACGTAACTAACTCTCAATTCATGACAGGGGAAAACGAATTCGTTAAATTTGGTACTTTTACACTTGCAGAAGAAGCAGAAGATGTTGTAGTTCAATATGTAGTAAAATCGGAACAAGCAAGAAAGCTGTCAAGATATGATGAACAGATAGTTCAAGAATTAGCTTTAGCATTCTGCAGATTCATTATTCTAACTCCCAATTTTCATCAACATTTATCTGCAGGAAAAATGATATCATCAAACTATGTATCAAAATCATTTCTCAAAGCATGTACTATAGCAAAACAGAAGATATCTATTCCTGTGAATAACAAGGGAGTAGTGGAGAAAGTTCAGAAGTACTTACAAATAATTGAAAAGGATCCAATAAAATTCCCAACTTTAGTTCAATTGAAAAACATTGATGATTGGATAGGAGAAGATGAGAATTCCTGGGATAAAGGATCGATAGTATCTTTTAAGAGGCAATTGCTAGTTCAGATGGTTGCACAAGATCTTCTCTATCAAATATTGATCGATGATCCTTTCATAGTTCTAGAATACGAAAACCCTAGGTACGCAATAGATGAAATTCGTAACCTTATTGAGAATTACCTTAGAAAGAAAGATGTTCAACCTCAAGAGCTGATAGAAGAACATCTACCCAAAAACATGGAAAAATTAGTTACAAAACAACTTAAAGCACTTACTATTGATGAAATACATTCAGCAAATTCATTCATCTCACATAAACTCGCTAAAGAGGTAATTTATTCAATTGCTAAGAAAACTCCATTTCTAGCATTAATTGATTTTAGAGACATTCCTCTCTATTCAACAATTCAAAAGCATATAAGCACTATTACTGAAGTTCCTCATATTGGTAATATGATATGTGATGCCCTCATAGAAGATGTTTCACCATTAGTGCTTCAAGGTGCTCGATTATTTTACAATCAGTTAATAGGTCCTTTTGTTGGGAGGAAACTACCAAACAGCATTTGGAATGTAATTATTAACTTTACATACTCTATTCTAGAAGAAAAGAAGATAAAAGCTGATAAGAATAAACAACCTAGAACATCAATAGATGTGAAGAGGAATATAATTCTTGATAGGATAGCCAAATTAACAGTCCTTCAACCTGACTGGATTAAGGAGCTCACAAAGCGGTTCAAAGAAATTGGACTTGGGCAACAGTTGCAAATTTCAAATATAGAAGAATCAGTTCTATTTGCTAATGCTCTGGAGAGAGCTATAATCACAACTCTGGAAAAAATGATTAAGGATCAGATGTTTAATTCCTCTCTAGGTGATATTTACAAGTATATGATGAATTCTTTCAAAAGCCTTGCACCAAAAACAGTTTTAGTCGAAATTCTCTCTAACGTTACTCGAGATATAAAATCTAGAAATTATGAAACTGCTCCTCAAATGAGTTTGAGTGCAACAGATTTAATTGGTTCTGCGATAGATGAGGGTGCAGTTAAAGCTTATGTAAACTCTGTTCCAGTACAATTAAAGCGATCTTTCTTTGGACGATCAAACTTACGATTTGATGGAAGGACAATTTCTTCTGCAGAGTTACTTCAGAAAAACGGATTAACATTTAATATAAGCAACAGAATAATTCCTTTACGACAATTTGAGCAAGATGCAGAATTCTTGGTCACTTGTTTCAAAAATACAAAAATACTTAGAAGGTCTTACGCAAAAGCTATACTAAGAGGTATGATAACATCTTATCTTCAACAACTTTTCAACTTCGAAGAGCAAGTGATAAATAGACTTGATTCACTAATAACTGTGTTTAGTAAAGAGATGGCCTCTAAATTAACTCCTGCTCATAGATTAAGCGAAATAAGAGATCCTTTTCCAATATTTCCAATGATAAGAAATATTCCTCAAAAATTCAAAGGAAGAGGTTTTCATGAGAAATGTCAAGAAAGTTGGAGCATGCAAGCACCAAGAACACTTAAAGTCGTACAAGACATTTTGAATGGTTTTTCGACATTAAGATCGAATGATCTCAATTATAAGAAAAAAGCTATGAGGTTATACAGTAGGGCGATAAAGGAACTAAAAGATATAAGAAAACGGTTGTTAAAGAGCTGGAATCCATTGAATGATCAGATGACAAAGTTAGTAGAGAAATGGTCTAAAGATGTAAGTGTTGATCTTTCAGCTCACTTAGATACAGTTAGTAAAAATGTTGGAGATTGGGTGGGTGATATATTCAAGATACAGAGGCTTGATTATGGTAGATTTACAATTTCCATTGAACAATGCCAGAAGGAGATAACGGATACTCTAAATCAAATCAATCCAAGAGAGATAGAAGAATTACCAAAGAATTTTATGGAAATTGCCATTTCGATATTACTCTACCGTCGTATTCCAGAATATGTAATTGATGAGTCCTATAATCAGATGATAAGTGGAGAAAAGAAAGTCGCAGATGCTGTTTTGAAGGCTTGGAGCAAAAGCAAGTCAAGAAGTGATTTTGAGAGTAATCTTTATCTTAACATGAGAGCCTTAGGGAATACTTTTACAGAGATGATCAACACATATGGAAGATTGATAAGTACGTTCTTCGTACAAAACGATATAGAATTATCTAGTGATAAACAAGGATACTATATTACTTTAGGACGCATCACAAAAGAGGTATACTCTACCAAGATGGCTATTCTTTCAGTCTTACAATTTCCTAACGTTGAACCCATAGAAGTAGATGATGATTGGGAGATACGTTTGTATTTGGAGCCAGAATATAAAAAGAAGATGGACGGATACAGAGATCGTCTTATTGTTATGAGTGATGTTGTAGGTTTTACTGCAAGAATAAAATTCGATGAATTCACAGGACCAGTTATTGAAGGAATTAAATCAGTTATTCCTTACCTAATAGAAAACGGAGAAGCAAATGTGATTGATCTTTCTGAAACAATTAAGGAAGCTTTATTCATGCTATCTGAATATCCAACTCAAATTGTTGAGAAGAAGAAGAAGAAGAAGGAATAAATCAATATCTTGGACCAAAAATAGCTGTTCCAACTCTAATCATTGTTGAGCCTTCCTCAATTGCAATATTAAAATCATTAGACATACCCATTGAAAGCTGAGGTTTTTCTACATCCAACAGTGGAACAATTTTATCTAAGTAATATTTGTGAGTTCTTGAGAAGAATTTTCGAAGTTTACTCTGATCAACTTCATATTCTAGAGGAGCTATTGTCATAATACCTTGAATTTCAACGTTAGAATATTCTTCTACTAGTTTGATAAACTTCAATGAAGTATTCATATCAAGCCCTTTAGGAAATGCTGTTTCACTATAATCAACTTGAATGAAAATTGGATATCTTATTTCTCTTGATTGAGCTCTTCTATTTATTAGCGAAAGGATTTTTTCTGTTTGGATGCTTTGTATCAAATTACAGTTTTCTACTGCATATTTTACTTTGTTTGATTGCATTTTTCCTACGATATGCATCTGTGTTTTTGACGAATAATTAGCAATTAGAGGAAGTTTTTTCTTAAGGTCTGTGCCAGCTATTTCACCAATGATTGTTAGACCTGCATCAATTGCTGCTTTTATTCTTTCAATCTCAATTCGTTTGGAAACGCCAACTACAGTTATCTCATCAGAATCTCTTCCTACTTTTTCTGAACAATTCTCTACTTGCTGAAGAACTTGTTTAAAATTAGACTTCACATCAACAATTTGAGGATTTTCAGGCATCAAATAAACATATTCAAGATAAACATAAAGATATTGCTAAAGACATTTTTTCGATATTATTCATCTATGAGATCAAGTTTCGTTTGACTTATGTCATACAAAACGCGTCCTTCCATCCCTCCATGAACCATAATTGTCTCTCCATTTATATGACTCGCTGTTTTATCTGAAAGAAGAAATACAGTTAATGAAGCAATATCAAATGGTGTAGCAATTTTCTGTATGGGCATAGTTTGCAGAATCTTACGTACTACCTGTTTGTCTTTTAGTGATTTTTTTGCCATAGGAGTACTTACCCATCCAGGAGCTACTGTATTTACCCTTCCTAAATGAGCAAATGAAACAATTTCGTTTTTCCAGGTTTTTGTTAAACCATACATCAAAGCTGCCTTAGTCGCGGAATAATCTGCAT
>JAGLTP010000199.1 GCA_023135215.1 Candidatus Heimdallarchaeota archaeon | reverse complement strand
TTCGTTATAAGCCCCCTTACAGTAAACGAAACTTATACCTATCATTTTGATATTAGAAACCAAGATTATTCATTAGTAATTGGAGAATCTGATTCCCTGAATTTTTATAATCAAAGTTTGTCCTTTCATACTTACGAAAATGTATCAAGTAATGGTAATCTGCCTCCTCTTAATTCAAGTTTCATTGAAGAATTAGACAGTCTAGACGTTGAATTTCAAGAAGTATTTGTTACAAAGATGTTACTAAAAACAATACCGTATCTTGAAATAAATGATGGAGTCTATGAATTAATTGGGTCTAATAGGACATTTTATGCGACTATTGTAGGATACAAAACAAATTTTTTACAGGATGAGCTATTCGTTTGGGGTTCAAACGCAGATCCTTCAAAGAAAGAAGTAGTAATTGGTGATTCTTTAGATCGTATATTGTTTGAAAATAGTTCAGTTGAAAAATTCAAGTTCTTGGGGAGTTCAATACAATATTCGATCAATGGAGTAGTAATAGATAGCTTCGCTTCAGGGTTTACAATCTACTTCCCAATAAATAAACTAAAGCAAGAATCATTCGTAAATGGACCAAATCTATTATTATTTGATGAATTAAATTCAACTACCTATAATGCAATATTAACCATATCCAACAGCTATGGGTATAAAATACAAGATATTCAAGAAACACTACAAGAAAATCAGAAAACATATAGAACATTTTCACAAATGTTCGACACTCTAGGTATTGGACTGTTCACTATCTTTTCCTTTCAGGTTATAGTTTTCTGCTTCCTCTACTTTTTATCTTACATAAAGGATTACAAGTTATTAGCAAACTTGGGAATAAAAAAGAGAAAATTGCATTCTGTTAACTATACAGCAACTGTACTACAAACAATCCCAGGAATAATCTTTGGTGCTTATTTTGGTTCTATAATTCCTAGATATTTCCTAGTTCCGCATTCAAGGCTAACTTTATTTGGTTTAATTATCCTAGCAGTAGTTCTATGGTTTATTTTCTTAATATCATTAGGATCTCTTGCAGCAAGTAGAAGTGGATTAAAGAAAAACTAGTATATTTTTAAAATCAGGAAATTGGAACAAAATCTTTTGTTAGCATCTTATTTATTTCTCTTTGAGGGATCTCCTTACTTTTGAGACCAGCAACAAAGACGTTTAAGCAGTCTTTACAATATACTTTCTTGATTCTTTTATTATATGTTAGTGGAGACATAAATTTGCTCTTACCACAGATAGAACACCTATCTTGAATTCCTGCAGTTAAGTCAGCAGTACAATCTTCACAATAAGTAACTTGTACTTTAACAGGTCTCCCACATTTAGCACAAAACTTTACTCTAGTTACCATGCTATCGTTTTCAGCAAGGTTATATGGAGTTTTAAATTTATTGTTATATTTAGAATAGATTGACAAGTAGACACACTCCCCATCATTTCAACTGGAGAAAATATATATATGTACATATTTTTTAGATACAGTCTACGATGATATGTACATAGTCCCCCATCACAAGTGAAATGTTAATTATATAAATGTTTCTCTATAACTATAGAAAAACTTATATTCTTTCAAATAATTCTCGAGTGGAAGAAATGGGGTGGGGATCTCAAGAGAAGAAGAAAGGAAATTTAATACTTATACTTATTAAAGTCCAAAACTAGACTAACGTGATATCTAACTTTAAATATTCAAATTAGGACTGATTAACTGTAGTAGAGTGAGTGTAATGCCAAAAGAGATCACTATAAAACTCCCTGATGGAACAACAATAAAGATACCCTCAGGAGATACTGAAAGTCTAAAAACTACATTAGCTTTAGTTACAGGAAAGGAAGTCGCTGCTGGCATAGAAGAAGAAAAAGAACTCAAAGCTGCAAGCATACATGATCTTCTTAACGCTTCAAAGGTAGAACGTGTAGCGAGCATTATAAGAAACCACTATCCTGAAGGGGATTGGTTTACTTCAAATGAGGTCTGCGAATTATACGAAATAATATTCAAGGAAGGAATTAAGATGAGTACAGTAAGTACTTATCTAGCACGCTTAGCAGATGAGAAATTACTAAATAGAAAGGGAAACGTATCTCAAAGATTGTATTCAGTAACAAAGAAATTATTGGAATCTTTTGGTGAATTGAAGGTTCTTGAAATCCCCCCTGAACTTTTGCGATAGCTCGACCAAGCCTCAGATTTTTATTTTTGATTATCTTACCACATAAATAATAATCTCTGTGGTAAGATTTTATTTAATCACAAAATATCTTTTCTTCAATTTCTTACCACAGAATCCAATTTCTATGTGGTAAGATTATTTTACTACCTTCAGCTTCGCTTGGGCTTACTTAGAAAAAATCCCCCTTCCCTTTTTTGAAACCGTTATATTTTTGTAAAAGATTCTACTGTTTCTCTATCAAGCCTTCTAATAAGTTCTAGAATCAATTTTATGGCGTTATCAATATCACTTAGATCAATTATTCCATTGTGTGCATGTATATGTCTTGTAGGTATTCCAATCACTATACTTGGGCATCCAAGTTCTGTTAGATGGATTACTCCTGCATCTGTTGCTCCTCCAGTTACTAGAGATAATTGGTGGGGTATACCCAACTCTTCTGCTATTTTTATTACGAAGTCTCTATACCTGGGATTAGGAATCATAGAACGGTCATATGTTAGAATACTGGGACCTTTTCCCATCTTTGTTGGAGCTTGTGTCTCATCTATGCCTGGAACATCACCTGCTATATCAACTTCAAGAGCTATACCTATATCTGGTTTAATCATCTGAGCAGCAGTTTTAGCTCCTCGTAAACCTACTTCTTCTTGAACAGTGGCAGCTCCAAAAACTACGTTAGGATGGGAAATGTTCTCCTCTTTTATCTTTCTGATGATCTCTGCTGTAATTACTGCTCCCGCACGATCATCGAAAGCCTTACCAACAGCAAGTTTGACATCTTTCTTTTCTTGAATTTCTCCATCTTTCTTCTTGATGCGTGTCCTGTTCCATATCTCAAATTTAGAATCAGGCATCATAGGATCACCTATTCTTAGACCTAATTCTTCAGCTTCAGCTTTGCTCGCACAACCTATATCGATGAACATCTTATCCTTAGTAACAACCTTCTTTCTTTCTTCTGGATCGACTATATGTGGAGGTTTAGCTGCTATAATACCAGGTATTAATTTACCTTCAGATGTTTTGATAAGAACTCTTTGAGAAAGAAGTGTTTGATCCCACCATCCTCCTAGTTGATGAAACTTCAAATAACCTTCTTTAGTTATTGCGGAGACTTGGAAACCAATCTCGTCTACATGTCCAGCAATCATTATTTTAGGTCCATTTACATCTCCTTTAGATGTAAAAATTAAGGTTCCTGTTTTATCTTGTTGAATCTCGTCTGCAAAAGCTTGCACATATTCCTTCAATTTAACTTGAACTTCCCATTCAAAACCTGAAGGACCAAATGCATTAGATAATTTTTCTAAAATGTCTACATTAAACTCTGTCACAAATATCACCTAATTTTTCAATAAATTAAGGTAAAGATAAAAAGTTCTTTTATCAGTTTTTCCAAACATACTTTTCTTGAATACAATGATACATTCTTGATACTAAATACATAATTTATCTTTGTATTTTTGATTTTCAGATACTTATAGTTCTACGTTTATTTCATTTGAAAATCTTATTTTTCCTTTAAAATTCACAAAAATATGTGAATGAGTTCCAATGGAAATTGACGGGTACAGTGTAATTCTACAGCTGTAAGGCCTTAAATCATGTTCACATGTTGTGAATGAGGTCGATTCTTAAGAATTGTTGAATTACAAGGTCTGTTCCAGTGGAAATGAAGGGGTGATAAATTTGAGTTCACAAATACATAAATCCGTACACAATGGTGATTTGCTAGTACTACTTTTTTTGTCGATACTTCCTTCTTGTTCACACGTATTTGAAAAAATAGTGAACGTAACTAATACAGATGTTCACATAGTGTTATAGCCGGCTAGATATTCTAGATATAGCCACTTTTGAAGGAAATAAAGAGTTAGTGAATCGCTGTAATTACTGTGTATACCGTATTTATTACGTATTACATTCTGTAATACCAAAAAGTGAACAAAGAGAAAAAGTAAAAACTAAATCCCTTCTAACCCTCTTAGTGATTTAGCAAATTTTTTCTTTTTCTTTTCAAGTTCTTTTATTTTATGACCAACTTCAAGTCTATCTTGTATTGATCCCGAGACTTTTTTACCAAGATATTTTTTATACTTATAATCTGGTTCTAATCTGAGATAATAGTAAGGACCATGATAGAACTTCTCACCATGAGCGCATTTACAATTCTTTTTCCCACATTTAATATGTTTCATGCTAACTAAACCAAAAAGAGGGTTCTTCACTATTAGTGAATCTATCTGTTTCTCTATTTCTTGTATATTATCTAATATACTAGTTTTAAGGTCAACTATATTATTTGATATCATTAGTGAGGTATATATAATTCCATGCTAAAAAAATATTAGATATTACTCTGATATTCTGTGGGTTATATTGAATTATATAATCGACAAAAATCCTCTAACTATGTGCAATAGAATCAAGAAGTGATAAAATGCAACAAAGCAAAAATCTACTTACAAAGAAAATAAGCGAGAAAACACAGATTCAAGGGATTGTTGTCAGTAGCAGAAGGGTATATGTTTATTCAGATGAAGTTGATCATGAAATTCAATTAGATAATCTATTGCTCAATTTACTTGAAGAAAATGGTCCTTTAACAAGAGGAGAATTAGTTGCTTTGACACATATTCCACGTTCAACCCTGTATGATAACCTTGCTAAGATGATATCAAAGGGGCTCATAATAAAAGAATCAGTTCCTAGAGACACAAGAGGACGACCAAAGGTTTTGTTCAAAAAAGCTTGATATTACTCTAGTTTACTACTAATTCAAATAAGTGTATATTCATTCATTTTGAACGTCACTTATCGACAAAGTTAAACATGCATTGAAAAACTATAATGGCAACGAGTGGTGATACACAACATGAGTAAAGATCCATCATCAAATATAGATGAAATATTCGACAGATATCTTGATGCGGATACAGTAGTATTCAAACAGAGGGAAGTTTTGAGTCCACATTATGTTCCTGACATTTTACCTCATAGAGACGATAAATTTGAAGAAATGGCAAAAATCTTAGCTCCAGCTTTGAGAGGAGGAGCTCCATCAAATATTTTCATATACGGAACTACAGGAACTGGAAAAACTGCTGTAACAAAACATGTTCTGAATAAACTTGAAGAAAGAGCAAAATCACGAAATCTAGCCTTCAAATACAGCTATATGAACTGTCAACATGTTGATACAAAATATAGAGTAATAACTCAATTGTGTGATGATATAGGAATAGATGTGCCATTTACAGGATTACACTTTGATGTAATCTATCAGAAATTCAAAGAAGCTCTAGATAAATTGGATACTCTTCATATTGCCGTTTTAGATGAAGTTGACATGTTATATCATAAGAGCTCAGAGTCATTATATGTTCTTACAAGGATGAATAGTGATCTTAAGAAATCAAAAATAAGTATAATAGGAATTACAAATGATGTGAATTTCAAAGAAACATTAGATCCTCGTATTCGCAGTAGTCTAAGTGAAGAGGAGATTGTCTTTTCACCTTATACGGCTGAACAATTAAATGATATATTGACCCAGAGAGCAGATGTAGCGTTTCATAAAAATGTTTTGGATTTTGGTGTAATTAACTTGTGTGCTGCAGTAGGCGCTCAACAACATGGGGATGCAAGGAGATCTTTGGATTTGCTAAGAGTATCTTCTGAGCTAGCTGAAAGAAATGGCGACGAGAAGGTAACTGAAATCCACGTAAGAAAAGCTCAACAAGTTATAGAGAGAAACACAGTAATAGAGGTTCTAACATCTTTACCTATTCAAACAAAAGCCGTTTTACAATCAATATTTATTGGTGAAGGAAAATCTGATGAAATAACTACTGGTGATGTTTACGAAATCTATTCCAAGATATGCAAACTTGTTAGATTAGATATTTTAACAGCAAGACGTGTTGGAGATTTAATTAACGAATTAGATATGCTTGGCATTGTAACAGCACGAGTAATCAGTAAAGGTAGATATGGTCGTTCAAAACGAATTCACTTAACTGTACCTCACAAACAGGTAAGAGAAGTTATCGAAAATGATTTTCGACTATCAAAGATTTTCGAAATGGATGAAATATAATCATAATTAGCATTTTAGAAGAGAAAACTTTTTCTTTTTTACTTACGAGTTACATTGAACACTAATGAGTGAACTATTCGTAGAGTGTAAATATATAATCTCAGGTTCTAATTGCAATAAGATCATAAAAAATGGTGCTCTTATTGTAGAAAATAATCAGATAATTAAAGTAGGTAAAACGGAAGAAGTAAAGAAACTATTAGCTGGTCATGATAAACTGGAAAGAACAAACCATATCGCCATACCTTCATACATTAACGCACATACTCACTTACCTGAAACCTTACTAAGAGGGATATGTGATAATGAGAAGTTGGATACATGGTTAAATGATTATATTTGGCCATTTGAAATGAGAATGACTTCTGAAGATGCTTACTATGGTGCATTATTAGGTTGCTTAGAATTAATAGAAGCAGGAGTAGCTGGATTTATTGATCAATATTTTTATGCAGAGTCAATAGAAAAAGCTGTAAAGGAAGCAGGGATTAGAGCTCTTTTGTGTCCATCTGTTTTTGATAATACACCTGAATCAGGAAGTCTAGACAATACTTGGAAGCACGTTCGTAATTTAGTTAGCAGCAAAGCATCAAACAAGAATAATCTAGTTAATTATGGTATTGGACCTCATGCTCCATATACTGTACCAGAGGATTATTTGTTGGAAATTAAGGATTTAGCTTCAAAATACTCAATACCAATTCACATTCATTTAAACGAGACAGTGGAAGAGGTGGAAGAAGCTAAAGAAAAATTGGGGGATACACCAATCGAGTATGTTCATAAAATCGGCTTAACAAAGGAGAAAATTTTAGGAGCTCATTGTGTTCATACAACAGATAGGGAGAGAGAGATAATGAGAGAAACAAACATTA
>JAGLTP010000198.1 GCA_023135215.1 Candidatus Heimdallarchaeota archaeon | reverse complement strand
ATTACAACTCCTGTAAGATTTTCTCTTTATTTTTTTCTATTTTCCTTTTACTCTCTTCAGTTAGGTTTCCACCGTGAGTATCTATTGTTACAGTTAAGGGGCCAAAGTTTTCCACTTCGTAAATCCATAGTGATTCTGGCATTCCTAACTCTTCTAACCAGAAAACATCTTTTACTTGCTTTATTCTATCAGCAGCTAAGAGAGCTGCTCCACCAGTGAAGTAACCATATATGCATTTTTCTTCTCGACATGCTTTGGTTGTTCGTTCACCCATTCCACCCTTACCTATTATTATTCCAGGATGAAAGGTTTTTATGAATTCATCTTGAAAGATTTCCATTCTTGCTGAAGTAGTAGGTCCAGCTGCTACAACAGTCCATTCATCATTCTCATTTTTTTTCATGACAGGACCACAATGAAATAGGCCTATTCCCTCAAAATCTACAGGTGGTTTCTTACCTTCTTTATGTAGTTCCAAGGCTTTGAGATGAGCTTCATCTCTTGCAGTTACTACAGTTCCAGTCACATACACGATATCTCCAATCTTGATTTCTTTCAGTTGTTCTGGAGAGATTGGTGTTGTTAAATAATAATCCATATGCTCTGAAAAAGGAATGATATTTTTAAGTTTTCGAATTGGACTTTAGAATACTGTAAATTATTATCGCTGCTTAAAGATTAAATAGAACCTTTTCAATATTAGTTTACTAAGAATTGTAATTAAAAGCCAAGTTGGTAGCTAATGAGTAAAACTGAAGAAACGATTGAAAAAATAGCTCAACTGATCAAGGAAGCAAACTCTGTAATGTTCTTCACTGGTGCAGGTTGTAGTGTTCATAGTGGTATACCAGATTTCCGTTCCCCAGGAGGATTATGGGAAAAGTACAATCCACTTGAAGTTGCTACACTTCGAGCATTTAGAAAGAGACCTGAAAAAGTTTGGGAATTTTTCAAGGAGCTTTATTCCACTTTTGGGGAAGTTAAACCTAATCTAATACATGATTCTATTACTGAAATCCAGAAACTGATAGGTGAAGATAAAGTCTTCATAGCAACACAAAATAT
>JAGLTP010000197.1 GCA_023135215.1 Candidatus Heimdallarchaeota archaeon | reverse complement strand
AGGAGAATAAAGACAATTATACAGAGGAAGATGAAGCAGAAGGTGTACTGCCAGTACTGTTTTCTTATCTTCTATTTATGCCGTATACTGAAGATATGTTAAAAAATGAATGGCTAAATAGAGAAGAATTTGAAGAAAGATTACAAGAAATAAACGAAAAAATTGATTATGAGAGAGATGTCGCAGATTGCGAAAAGGATCATGAAACATTCTTCAAATATGGTCTTTCTTGTCCTGTATGTGGAAAAAGCGCTGAATGATGAAACCTCTTATCCTAGAATTTGACCAGAATCTATTTTGAAAATTTGTCCTTGTATATGATTTGTTGTAATTAATAACTTTACAAGAGGATAAATCTCCTTAGGATAAAGAATTCGTTTTAGAGGATTCTTCTCTCGATATTTCTGAACTAAATTATCAAAAGTTATCTTTTTTAATTTTGCTTTATTTTCAATTTCTTCGATATGTCTTTCAGTCATTACATAACCAGGAGATATAGTATTGGTTACTATTTTATATTTAGATCCTTCATGTGCAAAAAACCAAGTCATTGCATGAACACCAGCTTTTGCTACGCCATAAGGTAATTTCTTATTTGAGGGTTTAAAGCCTGTAGTTGAGCCAAAGAAAACTATATTTCCTCCTCCTTCAGCTTTCATCCATTTGTAAGTTTCACGGGCAATTACGAAAGCTGAATCTAGATTCAGAGTGAGTACTTTTCTAAAATCTTCCAAAGAAATGTCTTGAATTGCTTTACTCATCAAGCTACCTCCTACAAAATGGATCATTCCAGTGATTCTTTTTACAATAGTCTTAGCTTTTTCAAAAGCATTAACAATACTACTTTCAGAATTGTATTCACATTTTATAAAATCAATCAAATAATTTTGTTCTTTCAGTGATTCTGAGTATTTTCTACTCATTTCCCCGCCTATACCTAGGATCCTATAACCATCCTCCAGAAGGTTCTTTGTAATTTCACTGCCTATTCCACTTCCAGGAGCCGTTACAAGAATCGTTTTAATTTCTTCAGTTTGCATAAAAGTATCAAATATATATTAAAGAACTAAGAATTAAAACTTTCTTTTTACCAAATTTATGTAGTTCCTCATCACAATATTTAAGGAAAAACGATACAAAGAGATACAAGAAAGTCTTAGCTGGATAGGAAAGAATTGCAAACAGAAATCATCGCATTGTCTTCAGAAAGTTCAATTAAAAAATCAATAAAACTTGCAGCTGAATTAATTGAAGAAGGAGAGATTATAGCTTTTCCAACTGATACACTCTATGGATTAGGATGCAATGTTTTCGATGAGAATGCAATTAGAAATCTGTTTGAAATTAAAAGTAGGGATTTAGCAAAACCAATAAATGTTTTAATCGGTTCGAAGGAGCAACTATCGTATGTTGCAGAGAAAATTCCCGACATAACAAATAAGATTATCAAAGAATTTTGGCCAGGTGATCTAACCTTAATTCTTCATAAAAAAAGTGAGATTCCAAATATACTTACAAATGGAATAGACACAATAGGTGTGAGAATGCCTAATAATGAAGTAACATTAAGGTTGATTTGTGAAATAGACAAACCATTAGCTACTACAAGTGCTAATATATCAGGGAAACCAAGTATAACTAACGCGATTCAGATTCTTGAGAATTTCAAAGATAAGATACCACTTATTTTAGATGGTGGAGAATCAAAAATAGGAAAAGAATCTACAATCATTAGTTTAGTCACTGAACCACCCTCTGTTATTCGACTGGGATCCCTTTCTATAGAGAAATTAAAGCGAGTTATTCCCAATCTTGAGATATAGAAAATTTTTCTGATGGAATAAAATATTTTTAAGTAGGGAAGCTTATGATATAAGTGGACAAAAATGACTACAAAAGAAGAAATCATATTTTTCGATGTAGATACACAGAATGATTTTATGAATCCCGAAGGGAAGCTCTATGTTACAGGAGCTGAAAATATTAAAGAAAATCTAGGCAAGCTAACACAGTATGCAAGAATACAGAATATAAGAATCTTGGGTTCAGTTGATTATCATTCACTCGAAGATTCTGAAATTGAACCAGAAAAACCAAATTATAGCGAAACCTTTCCTCCTCATTGTATGCAAAATTCATCAGGGCAAGAAAAGATAATTGAAACCCGATCTGATATGGCCAATTGGATTGATCTTGTCAAATATTCCAAAGAAAAGATTGAGGAAATTGTTTCTAGTAAAGGTCCTATTTTCTTTAGAAAAGACAACTTTGATGCATTTAGTAATCCTAACTCTACAGCTATACTCAAAACATTAAAACCTAAGAAAGTAGTAATTTATGGTGTTGCAATAGATTACTGTGTAAAAAGCGCAATTGATGGTTTTCTAAATCTAAAGGATCAAGACATTTTTTTAGTAGTTGATGCAGTAGAAGGAATCGAAGAAGAAAAATCAAAAAATCTGATCAAAGAATGGGTAGAAAAAGGTGTTCGAACAGTAACTACTGAAGGCATACTTCAAGGAGCTTTATTAGAGTAATCAACTTTAATTAGAATGTTAGTTGATACCAACCATCTTTTAGCATTTCGGTTACTAGAGTACCAACATACTGTACTTTAACTCCAATTTGCTCTAATTCATCACTTACACCGAAATTATCACTACATGCTTTACAGGCAATTACCTCTATACCTGCTACCATTAGCATATTAATCAAATCTTGGAAATCTTTATCTTCTACAGCTAGTTTTTCAGTTGGTCCCCAAAGAATAACTCGAACCTTGTCCATCCATCCTTGTTTCTTGGAATTCATTGCGTAAGGAAAACTTAACTCTTCATGAACAACTGTATCAGCTGTGCTCAAAATCATAAATACTCTGTGCATAGTCAAGGATTTTTTGTTTTTCATTTAATCATTCTGGTTATACAAAATTCATACGTCAGCTCTATTTTTGAAATCAGACTAATTTTCATGAGAACCTGATGTTTGTGGTGTTTCCTGCATGGAACTTAAACTTAATTGTTTCATTTCATCCATTCGCTCATTTAATGTCTGATCCAATTTTGACGCTTTTGTTGTAAACCATAATATGGAGCAGAGAACTATGCCTAATATACCAGATACTAGATAGACAATTGGTATTCCTGTATATTCTCCAATAGCCCCAGATAACAACATAGCTATTGGTTGAATTGCTGAAGACAAAGTCGCAAGTACACTCATTGTTCTTCCAAGTTTTTCTTGAGGAATTATTATCTGAAAAGCTGTAATCAGTGATACATTGATCATTGGAAGTACGATTACTGTAAGGAAGGATATTGCTCCAATAAGCCAGAATTTTCCATTTACCATCCATAGTTCATTAGATGGTAGAAAATACAATGTAGAAAAGATTGAAAATGCCCACATTAATGCAAGATAGCTACTAAGAGCCTTCTTCTTAAAACCTTTGAAGAAAGTCATTATCAAGCTTCCTAAAACGGTTCCAGCCTGTAAAAAGGCAACAACAATTGCATAATCCGCTTCAAAACCGAAGTGAGTTTTAACAACGAAGAGTGGTAATAGTGTCCCGAATGGTGTAAAGAAGAAATTAACAAACATGAACATAATTAGAAGTGGAAATAAACCATTGATTCTTTTGATGGTGAGAAGAGCATCTTTGAAATCGCTGAAAAATGAGATTTTTTCTCCTTTTTCTAAAGTTGATGAAACTTTGGGAATTGCTATTAAGATTAAAGGTACTAGCGCTATAACAAAAGTAGCGATGTCCATCCAGAGAAGATGTGCATGTCGTAAAAGAGCACCTCCACCAATAGCAAGTAAACCCGCAGCTATTGCTGGTCCTATTATTCTCAAAACACCATTTGCTAAAGAGTTAATTCCGTTCATTCTACTTAGATGTTTTTGAGGAACCATAGTTGGCATCATTGCACTTACAGCAGTATAATGGAAAGTATCACCAATTCCACGAATTGCAATTATTATGAAATACCAATACAAAGTCATGAAGTTTGTGTAAAATAGTATTATTGCTGCAACTGTTGTGACAGCTATGATTGCATCAGCTGAAAATATAATTAATTTCCTGTTTAATCTATCAACTAATACTCCAGCTATTGGTCCAAGAATTAGAAAAGGTCCAAAAGCAACGAGAGAAGAAAGACCAAGCATCAGCTCACTTTCTGTTTCAAATGAAATCCAGAGAATAAGAACGAACTGAACTATATTTGACCCTAACATGCTAAATAATTGACCTCCCCAAAAGAACAGGTATTGCCTGAACTTATTGTCTCCTTCCTGAATATTAGCATTTGATGACAAATATAATCCCTTTATCTCGTTCTATGAATTGTTTATGAGATACTTAAAAGAGTTGTTAACTCTGTAGAGATGAATGAAAATTCCAATCATCTTCTTTTCGATACAAATTTAAATAGAACGAAAAACGTTACTATGAATTATATGGACGATTTTATAGCTAAAGGTTTAGAAAAAGCAGAAAAGGGAGGAGCATCTTTTGCCGAAGTAAGAGTATTTGGATATAAATATGAGAATACTTCAACGAGAGATGGGGAAGTCGAAACTGCTGGTATTTATAATGATCGAGGTTACGGAATTAGGGTCATTAAAAATGGAGCATGGGGTTTTGCTTCTACAGCAGTTATTGAAGAGAGTACTTTAGATCAAATAGCTAAAGCTGCAATTAAAGAAGCTGAAGCTACAAGTAAAGTTCAGAAGAATCCAGTAGAGTTGACAGAGGAGCCTATTATAAAAGACAATTACAAAACTCCTTTCAAAAAAGATCCATTTAATGTACCAATTGAGGACAAAATTGAAATTCTAAAATTATCTGATTCTATTATTACTGAGAAAGGAAATGTGATTAAATCTCGAAGTAACAGTATGGCTTTTTATAACGTATATCTGGATTATGGAAATAGCGAAGGAACTAGGATAACTCAAGAGGAATTATTTACAGGAGCTAATGTATCTGCTATAGCTATTGCAGAAGATAATCAATCTAGAAGTGAAGGATTATTTGAGATGAGAGGTTACGAATTCATAGACAAATTCGATTTTGAAGCAACTTCTGACAGAATAGCTAAAGAAGCGATTGTTCTAGCAACTGTAGCAAAAGCTCCGAAACCTCAGAAAACAGCATTCATTCTTGAACCTTTTCAATTGGGGTTGACAATCCATGAGAGCTGTGGACATCCATCTGAACTTGATAGGGTTTTAGGATGGGAAGCTGATTTTGCTGGAACAAGTTTTCTTACACAAGATAAACTGGGTACGGGTTACAAATATGGTTCAGAAAAAACAAATTTAGTTTGTGATCCTACTATGCCCTATGTTCTAGGTCATGAGAAATATGACCATGAGGGTGTAGCAACTAAGAAGTTTGATGTAGTTAGAAATGGAATATTCGAAGGTTATCAATCTGATAGACAAACAGCAAAAATTGTTGGTCTAGAGCATAGTAATGGCAATGCTCGTATTGCTCGATACAACAGAATCCCTCTCGTTAGAATGAGTAATCTTTACCTTGAACCAGATGCTGAAGGACCAAAAGATTTAGATGGACTTATTGAAGAAACTAAAGAAGGGATTTATGGAATTGGATGGAAATCCCATTCAATTGATGACAAGAGAACTAATTTCCAATTTTCAGTGCAAATGGCTTATGAGATAGAAAATGGAGAGTTAGGCAAACCTCTAAAGAACACAATATACCAAGCTTCAACTCCTCAGTTTTGGGGAGGACTGGATTTAATGACTAAAGAATGGCACATCAAAGGATTAGGACCAAGTTGTGGAAAGGGAGCTCCACACATGCAAGTTATTTGGATATCGCATGGAGGACCTTATTCAAGATTTCAAGATATAAATATCTTTTCTGGGTGATAAAAATGAGTTTAGAACAACAAAAAGAATTATTGCATGAGCTATCTGATTTAGCTTTGAAGAGAACTAAGGAACTTGGAGCAGAAGCGTTTGTTAATTCAAATGTATCAACCCAATATGCAACTAGATTTTCCAATTCAGAAATACTTCAAAACTATGTTGATTTCAGTAGACAGTTTCAATTGACAGTTGTGTATAATGGAAAACAAAAATCAACTTCAGTAACAAATGATTTATCAAAAGAGAGCATTTTGAAACTTGTAGAGTTTGTAACAAAAGCTGCCAAGATAGTACCTCCAGATCCTATGTACCCTGGCATCTTAAAAGAGAAACAAGATTATCCTAAACTAAAACTAAATGACCCTCAAGCTCGTTCTCTTGAACCTGACGACATTGTTGATCAAATAGAAGGAGCAATTGTTGCAGGAGAAGCAGTAGACAAAAGCGTTGCTGGTGTATCAGGTAATTTTCTACTAACAGATGGTTATAGATTGTTCTCATCAACCTCCGGTGTAGAAGTTGTTTATCCTGGAACTAATATGAGATCCAACTTGAACATACAAGCACAAAAAGACGGTGAGGAGAGTAGATCCAACAGCAATTTTGGAACTCGTTTTTTTAGTAAACTAAATATGGAAAAAGAATCTGTTGAAGTAGCTGAAAGAGCTGTTAAAGGTTTAGGGGCTATTTCAATTGAACCAGGAGAGTATGAAGTACTTCTTGATCACCAAGCAGTAGCCACAGTACTTAGAATGACTGCTTTTGCAACATCTTCAATGCAACTAGTAAATAGAAGAAGTTTCTTGATGGATAAAATTGGTCAACAAGTTTTTGATACAGATTATACTATCATAAATGAACCTCACAATGTTGAACTTCTTAGTGCCCGTCCCTTAGATGATGAAGGTTTGGCAACACAAAGTTTTCCAGTTTTTGAAAATGGAGTATTAAAGAATTACTCCTACTCAAGACTCCACGCAGCTAAAATTGGAGCCCAACCGAAAGGATGTGGATTAAGCTTCATGGGGAGAACAATCGGAATTCCATTCGCAATGACAATGAAACCAGGAATCAAATCAAAAGAGAATCTGATTTCAGAAATAGATGATGGATTATTGATTACCAATCTTCACTATACTAATTATGTTAATCCTCCAGTAGGTTCTATAACAGGTATGTCTAAAGACGGACTTTTCATCATCAAGAATGGAGAGATTGTAGGTTCTGCTAAGAACATGAGATTTACAGATGAATTACCTAGGTTTTTAGCTGATATAGATGTTGGTAAAGAATTGAGTCAACCAGTTTCAGGAATGGGAATTGGAGGATTAGTTGCACCTATAAGAGCAAAAACCTTCAGATTCACTAGTAAAACAGAACATTAGTTTATTCATGGAATCTTAAGATTCCACTTTTCTTTTTATTTCAAATGAATATTTTTCTTTGTCTATCCAAGGACAAGTATCACATTCTAAACACTGTCCATGACATTTGTTTCTAGACAAGAAATATTTTACTAACCATCTTCTTACTTTTGTCCAGAAGGATAATTGTTCCTGCTTCATTTACATCACCAAATTTAGGATTTGATAAACTATAGTCGTAAAAATAATAGTAACAATTAGGGGATAAAAGAATCCTAGTGCTGTCAATTTCCAACTTTTTGTTTCAGATCTGATAGTAGCTATAGCAGCAAAACAGGGAGCATAAGTTAGTTGAAATAGTAAAAAGGAAATTGCTTGGGGTATGGACCAGCTAGCCCTAATAACTTCTATAATACTACCTCCTGTTGAATAAAGAATACCTAAAGCAGAGATTATTACTTCTTTAGCTGGAATACCAAAAATTAACGGAATAACCATTTTCCAATCTAAACCAAGAAGTGGTTCTGACACATAAGATATACCTCTTCCAAGATAACCTGCAATAGTTCTTTCAGGAGGAGCTCCAAATGGAATGCTGCTCATCAACCAGATTAATATTGACGCAATAAAAATAAAAGTTCCTGCTTTTTTTACAAATATCCCTGCTCTTGTCCATGTTAAATAGAATATATTTCTCAATCTTGGTCTTCTGTAATCAGGTATTTCTAGAATTAAGGGTAAAGGATCACTTTTCTTAAAGAATAGACCGAATAAAAATGAGGATGCAAGAACAAGGAATATAGTGAAACCATAGAGAGTAAGCATCAGCAAAGCAGCTAACCAAGGTTCAAAAAATATACCAGTCAGAAAAGCTATAACTCCCAAACGAGCAGCACAAGGCAAAAATGAATTTGTAATTATCATGGAAATTCTATCCTTCTCATTCTTGATAGTTCTGGTTGCCATTATTCCTGCAACATTACATCCAAATCCCATAACCATGCTGAGAAAAGCTGTTCCTTGAAGTCCAAATTTACCCATAACTCTATCCATAATAAAAGCAGATCTTGCTAGATATCCTGAATCTTCCATGATAGCAATTAGAGCATAAAAAATGATTATTATTGGTATGAATAGAAGAACCGCAGCAATTCCAGCTATAATTCCGTTTACTATAAGACTGGTCAATATTGCAGGGCTGTT
>JAGLTP010000196.1 GCA_023135215.1 Candidatus Heimdallarchaeota archaeon | reverse complement strand
AGAGCCACAAGCTGCACCTAAAGCAAAAGCGATAGATCAAGATATACCTAACCAAGACCTAATTTTAGAATCTTTTGGATCTGCAAAATTCATGTACGAAGATGCTATTTTTGCTTCATGTCAATTTGCAGCATTGAAACAAGGAAATCCTCCTTTATCGAAGGAAGGATTCATCAAAACCTTGGAGAAGATGGAAGAAGCTGGGATCTTGACTCAAATTAAACAGGCAGAAAAAAATATGTGGAAGAAACTTGAGTAGAATTTTCTTTAATAAATCTCTTCCTCTAATTATTTCTCAAAAGAGCGTTTGCCATTTCAAATAAAACTTTCTGCGGTTCTTTTGATTTAACAAATCCAGAAGCTAACAATACTCCTTTCGAACCAAGTTTTATAGCTTCTGAAACATCTTCTGCAGTTGAAACACCCGCACCAACCAGAGGTTTTACACTTGGATTCGTCTCAAGTATAGCTGCTATTGTTTTTTGTATTAATTCTGGTTTTGTTGTAACAGATACACCACTTCCAATTAATTCTGGAGGTTCCATTGCACAAGCTTCTGGAGATAACGCTGCTACAGCTCGACTAACTTGAAGATTGTTTGAGCAAACACAAGTCATGAAATCTAGATTCTTTGCACGCTTAATTATTCCTTCAATTTTGTCCAAGGTTAATCTATGCTCTGAATGATTAACAAGCGTTCCAGAAGCTCCGCTTTCGATAACAGCTTCAATCAAGTTGTTCCCTGTGAAGCTACCGGGTTCATTAGCATCAACATGTTGAGAAAAGACTGGTATTTCTACAGATTTTGATATTAGTCTAATATCTGTAGTTTGAGGACAAACAATAATCTCTGTACTAGTTTCTTTTGCGACTTTTTCAGCGATCTTCGCTAGCTTTAAACCATTTTCTCCTAACGATTGAATATAGTTTTTAAAATTTAAGATAATTACAGGAAAGATAACTTTTACCATAAATCCAAATTATTGATGTAATTTAAAAAAGTTCCTTGCATCGAAAAATTGCATATACCAATGTTGAAATCTTTAAATAGTGTAAGCACAAATTAGACATATAGAGACTTCAAATCGTACTCGGTGATTTGTTTGTATGGTGCTGACCA
>JAGLTP010000195.1 GCA_023135215.1 Candidatus Heimdallarchaeota archaeon | reverse complement strand
AGAGAAGTTACAAGAATTCCTTTATCAAGTTCCTTTATCTGATCTTCTAAGGTTTTACTTCCGTTTTGAACAACAAGTTTGTTAGGAAATGTACTTGGAAGACTCTCGAACGGAGCACCTCCAGGAGCTTGTCTACGAGCATTACCTGTAGATTCCTTACCTGCAGCATGTCCATACATTCTATTGAACAAGAATGATTTGAGTACTCCATTTTCTACTACTTGTGTTTGTCTCAATGGAGTTCCTTCTGTATCTATAGCTTGTGTTGAATTATACTCTGGATCGTGTCCATCATCTACTACATTTAACCCCTCTATTGCTAAATGTTGATCTAATTTATCCTTCCATGGATTCCTCTTCTCAACGAAAGCTGAACCTGATGTACCTGCCATGAAGGGGAATAATAAGAAAGTAGATGCTTGTCTGGATTCCCAGATTGTTGGAAGCACTTCTGATCCTTCAAAGTCTTTCGAACCTAATCCACTTAATGCTCTTTTTACAGCTGTTTCTCCAACTCCTTCTAAGGATTGAACTTCACGTCCAGAAACAGACCAACTACCTGTTTTTCTTTCTCCTGCCTCCATAGCAATAATATACGCACCTACACCAGTACTAGTTGATAAGGTCGAAGAAAGACAACCCTCGGTAGTACCTACTGCATACCCTAGAATATCAACGCTTGTTCCAACATAAGCAGCAATGATTCTTTTATCACTTCGGTCAATTTGATTGTTAATTCCGTCAATATTTTTTCCAAGGGCAGTTGCATCAAGATCAAATGCTTTTGGATCAAGTTTTCCTTCATTAGATCTCTTACTGTCAGGAGTAAAACCATTAAACAGAGGATTTTCTGGACTGACCTTAGCCATTGAATGTGCTTGCTGAAGAGCGGTTTTTATAGGATCAGCTTCAAAACCTGAACAACTAGCAAAACCTAATTTCTTACCAATAGCTACTCGAATTCCTACACCTTGCTTAACTCCGTCTTTGACTTCAATCTTACCATTTTGATCAGATAAATCAGTTGATGATTGATTAAATACAAAGACTTCAGCTGATGGTATGTTTAAATCTCTAGAGAATTTCAATGCTGAATCTGTGACGTTTAAGATTCTTTCACGTAAATCATCAAAAGACATTATTGAGCACCTCCAACTAAAACTTGGTCCATTATGACTTCCGGTCCACCCATTCCTACTGGTAGTGGATATTGCTCTCCCTTACCACAGCCACCAAAATAATTCCCTCTCAGAGTCATATTCTTTGTTGCTCCTTCAACGTGTTTTAATAATTCAAGAATATTACCTGATAGAGACGCACTTTTGATAGGTTTAGTAACTTCTCCATTCTCAATTAAATACCCTCTGCTACAATTGAATAAGAAATTACCGTCAAAACTCGCGGTACCTCCTCGCCAGCTAATAGCATATAATCCATTTCCGACTTTTTCTATAGCTTCCTCTTCAGTGAGGTCACCCTTTTCGAAATATGTGTTCTTCATCCTACAAATGGGATTGAACATGAAACTCACTGCAACACTGTTTCCAGTAGGTTCAGTATTCATTTTGTTAGCTGTTCCTCTATCATGTAAATATCCTTTCAGAATTCCTTTATCCATTACTACTGTTCGACCAGTTTTTGTTCCTTGGTCATCATAGGGGAAAAACCATCCACCATATGGAGTTACACCTTCATCTATGACTGTTACTTGTTCACTACCTAATTGTTCTCCTAATCTATCTGCTATCGGAGACATTCCTGTAACAACAAAATCTGCTTCTGATAGATGTCCAAAGCTTTCATGAACTATCACACCTGCTAATGTTGGTCCTGCTAATACTCTAACTTTTCCAACAGGTGCAGCTACAACATCTAATTGTTCTTTACACCATTTACCCGCATTTGCTCCTACTATTTCTGGACTGTATCTGTCGTTATCAAAAAATTCTAATCCTTGTGATTGTCCCATTCCATCTCCTGCAGTCGCTCGTTTTCCGTTTTCCACGATATCAGCTCTTAGTCTCATATCAACAACAATTGGTGTCCAGAAAATTTCTGATCCTTCGGAATTTACAAAAAACTTTTCTCCGTAGAATTCTCCATACATACCTTGAGTAGTGGTAGCATCAACATTTTCTTTTATAGCTGCTACTCCTCTCTTTAGAAGCTCTAATTTATCTTGAAATTCGTAATCTTTAGGATGCTTCTTTATTGTTGGTAGAGCTTTATCTTTTATGGCTGGTCGTTCATCAAACTCCAACTTCATTCTATTTCTTGGATCTGTTGTTACAGCAAGATTTGCTGCTCTCTTTGCAGCTGATTTTGCTCCTTCAATAGTAACTTCTGGAGTAAAAGAGTAACCTGGTGTGCCATTAAAATAAGCCATGACCCCCATCCCTCTTCTTCGCTTTGAAGAAGATTCTTTTATGATATCATTAGTCAAATCTATTGAAGTCAGCTGATAATCATCAAATCTAGCTTCCACAAACTTTGCTCCTTGTTTCTCTCCTTCTTTTACAGCTTTATGAAGAAGGTCAAAAATAAATTCATCATTCATACTTTCACCATTTTATCCGGTTAAAATTTTTGTTTAAACTAATTCTCTTCATGTTGATATATTTATAAAACTATCTTAATAACTGAAAAAAGAAAATAGATTATATCATAATTTTTACATTAACTTATTGAGTTAAGGACAATATTTTTTTGATTAGCATTTGCTGAACGACATTCATATTACTTGCTCATATGAGCAATTTTTTGCATATTGTAAAAATTATATATTGAAGATAAAACCTCTAGAAATGCTGTCTTGCATGTTTAAAAACACATTTAAACGAATACAGTGCTAATAGATTAACACTTTTCATTTACAGTGTTTCATTCATCAATACGAAAGGGGGTCAATACACTCACACCTGAAACCATGGATGAAAGTCGTGAGAAAATTAACCAAGAGAAAAGGCATAGATAGTTTCCCCTTTTCATTTGTCTATTACACCTATTAAAAGAAAAATATACCAAAGGAAATTTACTTATATTGCTTAAAAAAGTGATAGTTAAATGTTTGACATAAAGCTCTCTTTAGTGACTTCCTCCGGATTGCTACTAGCATCTAAGCCTGAAACTTCAGATGAAACAAAACAAATTCTTGCTACAGGTTTAATGACGGCTTTGATTTCCTTTTCAAAGGAAGTACATCAAAGAGAGCTACAGTCTATATCTTATCATGATCGAACTGTTTCATTCCTGAAAGTTCAA
This sequence comes from Candidatus Heimdallarchaeota archaeon, assembly GCA_023135215.1. The sequence goes on along the minus strand of JAGLTP010000195.1, from coordinate 479 downwards.
GAATTTGTCATAATAATTGAAACCATAGAAGAAGAAGTACCTATAACTGAAGAACAGCTAAACAAGCTCCTTCAACAGGTACAAAGAAGCGTGAATCCTCTCTTAAATGGTGTGGATGCAGATATATTAACAGAAGGAGAAGGAGCTCTTATTATAGATAAATGCTTGCAAGATTTGTATCAGTTACAGTTTAGTCTTGCAGAACAGCCTTTGAAAACTTCCGCGGTGTCTTCATTCATTATGTCACATTCAAAAAAAGGATGGGAAATATTAGAAGAAAATGGTTCAGGTTCTCATATTCCTATGATTGCTTTGATGCTTGATACTCACAAAGCTCACTTAAAATTTAAAGATAAAATGCAAGGTATAATAACAGTAATTCCAGAAGAGAGCTGTTCTACATTTATAGTAATAGATACTGACGGTGATGAATCACGTATCGGTGTTTTGAAACTCCCAAGGGAATTTGATCATTCTCT
>JAGLTP010000194.1 GCA_023135215.1 Candidatus Heimdallarchaeota archaeon | reverse complement strand
CTTTTGACCCAGCAAGTTATGTGGATATTGGTGAAAATATCTTTAGAATAAAACTTGTTTATGATGATGAACTTACAGCTTTTGCTCCTGATAATCTAAAGTATATTAATAATATAGAAGCACTTGAGTTTACAGTTCTCAATCCAATTGAAGATAGTTGGGCAAGTGGAATAATAGATCCACAAGCAATCGCTACAGGAGGTTATAAAACTTCTATTATAACTTACGATTTTGCATTGCCCGGCGGATCTGTTGTTCTAGAAAATCAGACAATTGCTGATAATATTGATTCAACACTATACGCTGACCAAGATGATTATGAGATTACTTTCTATGTAAGTGACGCTCTTGGACAAAGTGCTCAAGAAACAAGAACATTCGGAATAGATAATCTGGAAATCGATGTGAATCTCTCACTAAATTCAAGTGTTATCAATCCTGGTGATTTCTTAGATGTTTCATGGATTTTTACTATTGCAGGGGCACAGCTTATTAATCAGACTCTTGTAATGGGTGGAGATGTTTATGGATTCGAATCAGTATATACTTCAATATCTGATGCAACAACAAACTATGTACTTACAGGTCCTAAAACAGCTTCAATGGCAGAAGATGAATTAACATTTACAATCTTTGTAAAAGATGAGGCAGGTAATACGAATAGTCATGGACAAGAATTTTCTCTAATAGATAATCTAGCTCCAGTAGCTTACTTCATAACACCTGTAAACAATTCATTCCTTTCGGAATATGTTACTTTAGAGGTTTATGCAACAGATGCTTCAGGAATAGATACTTCTAATTTCGATGTACGTTTTGAAGGTTATTCAACTTCTTTCGTTTACTTATATCAAAATAGCGTAGAAGGAGACGCGGTCTTTATCGTAAACCAGAATAAATGGGTACTAGAGTTTAATACTTATCTCCTACCTGATGATAATTATTCAATATCAGCTACAGTTTTCGATTTATCGATTGCAAGAAACACTGCAACATCAACACTAGATATAGTAGAAGTTGATAATGATATACTCAATATTTATGGAGCCGCTGCTATCAATGGTAGAGGAGGATTCTTCTTCAGAAGAAGAGGTGTTCTAACTTTCTATGTGCAAAGTATGGTTCCAACAACGCTAACAATCACTCAAATGAAAATTACATGGTATGGAAGTGGTAGTGTTGATCTCATATATGAAATCTACGACGATACTATTGAACAATATTGGTTACCTGATTCTCAAGGACCAATACTTGATGATGTTCAGTTCCCAGTTGCACAAGCGGTTGGTGGTATCAATATGACCAGCGCTTTAGATCACCACCTGACAGTATCGTTTGATTATGGTGATAGACCAGAAGGTGTAGATTTTGCGGTATCCTTTTACATACTGCAACTTGATGCTTGGGAAACACTAATTATTGATAGTGTTTAATTTCCTCCCCTTTTTCTTTTTCTTTTGATTTTACCAAATGATATTATTGAAATGTTAGTATAGAAGTCAGAAAAAAGACGAAAAGCTAATAACTACTATTTACAATAATCATATTATGAAGGTCACCTATGACCGATATCCTGAGCTTGAACAGTTTCTAAAAGTATTTACAGAACTTGTAGCTACTTCATTAGCTACTCGCTCAGTTATTCTATTTGGTGGTCTTACTTTAGATGACTTCTCTAAAAGATATAGTGAGATAGATGTAG
>JAGLTP010000193.1 GCA_023135215.1 Candidatus Heimdallarchaeota archaeon | reverse complement strand
CTCTCATCAGTAAAACGTCGTCGTTGTAATATAGGACATGTGGAACCCACAGATAAAACAGTTGCAATAAAACGTGATGCCACTGATGAAGAAGTAATCGCTGCTATTGAAAAAGCTAATCTAAAAAAGTATATGGAAGAGAAGATTGTTCCTTAAAGAGGATTTTTCTTTAATCTTCTAATTTCTCTTTCCAATTTCGGTGATTAAATGCCAATTAAGTTTTCATCTCAACAAGTTTTTCTTGAAAATGAGAAAGATGATATAACTATATTATCCAGTGAAACAACTGATTTTAAATGGGGTAAAATACCACAACAACGTTCAATTGAGGAATTGCTGAATTATGGGATTATAAACATCGACAAACCAGCAAGACCAACTAGTCACGAAGTAGTTAGTTATATAAAGAAAATTCTCGATATTCCAAAAGCTGGACATTCTGGAACACTAGATCCTCAAGTAACTGGTGTTTTACCTGTAGCGTTGAAAAAAGCTACAAGAATTCTCAATACACTTCTATTATCTGGAAAAGAATATGTCTGTAATATGAGATTACACAGAGATGTAGAAGAAGAGAAGATACAATCAATAATGAAAGAGTATGTTGGTGACATTTATCAAAGACCACCCGTTAGAGCGAGTGTAAAAAGGGTATTAAGAGTGAGGAGAATTTACGAAGTAAAAATAATCGAAATCAAGGAAAGAGAGGTTCTTTTCAGCATAAAATGTCAAGCTGGTACTTATATACGTAAATTCTGTCATGACATAGGTCAGAGTTTATCATGTGGAGCACACATGAAAGAATTAAGAAGAATAACCACTGGTCCTTTTACTGAAGAAAAGTTTCTAACCACACTTCAAGATCTATATGATGCTCTTGAATGGTATAAGGAAGAGAGGGATGAAATCCCTCTAAGAAACATAATTTTGCCTATGGAATATGGTGTAAAACATTTACCAAAAATATTTGTTAAAGACACATCTGTTGATACATTGTGTCATGGAGCACCACTAGCTCTACCAGGTGTATCAAAGTTTACAAATAATTTCCAAAAGGGAGACTTAATTGCTATTTTCTCATTAAAACATGAATTAATTGCTTTAGGTGAAGCACAAATAGATTCAAATAAGCTAGAAGATAAAGAACAAGGGCTTATTGCAAGTGTCAAGAAAGTTCTAATGGAGAGAAATACTTACCCTAATCAGAAGAAAGAAAATTAAAAGAAAAAAAGTAGTTTGTTTTAAAAGAATGAATGTTTATTTTTTTAGAGTTACTTTGCCTCCAGCACCTTTTATTTTTTCCACTGCTTTCTCGCTAGCTTCATCAATTATAAGGTTCAAAGGTCTCTCAATTTCACCTTGTGCAAGTAACTTCTTATAACCTAATTCTGATAGATTAATTTGATAAGCAGTACCTTTTTTTATTGCTATTCCATCATCAATAAGAGAAGGTAACATTGCTTCAACATGGGATACGTTAATGGTCTTGTCTTTCTTTTGTCTTTTTTGAGGACGTTTGAAACCATGCTTACCAATTGGGGGTCTCATTCCTTTGACTGTTAATATCCAATGATGAGATTTGGCACCGGCTTTTCCAACCCCACCTCTCATTCCACTCTTTCGATGAGTCCTAACTATTCCCCATCCATGGGTTCTTGAACCACGATGTTTCCTTCCTTTTCTTCTTGTTCGTACTGTCATTCTTATCAAGCCATCCTCACAATTAATTCGTTAATAGCTGTACCTCTATAACCTACTTCGCCACCTTCAGCGAATCCTTTTTTGATTCCACGATATCCTTTTCTAGCGGGATGGAGTCTAAAGAATTTTTTCAATTCAGGTACTGCATCTAAGGTTACATCTCCTTTATGTAAGGCCTTTGATAATGCAGTTATAGTAGGATACTCTGTATGGTCTTTTAGGTGTTTGTTGGTTAATTTCTGTCTGCCTGCTATTTCTCCTCTTTTTTCCAAAACGTGTTTTAGAATATCTTGGTTAATTTCACCCCAGGTAATAAAATTTTGAGCTTTCTTTAACATTCCAAGATAGGAGGGAGTATTAGGAATTAAAGTCATATAATTGGTTCTTCTAACGTTTAGCATATTCAAGGTTGCTTGTACTCTGTAATTAACATTGATTTTACCTTTTAATCGGATTACTGCTAGTAAATCAGATTTGTTTTTTTCTTGACTCATCTTCTTCACCATTACCTTGTCCAATCATATGGAGCCATAATTGAATATGTATTTTTTAGAGCTTCAAATGTTGCTTTAGCAAAATTCGATGTAGTTCTTGTTTCACCGAAGGTTTTACTCCATACATCAGATATTCCTGCTAATTCCAAAACAGTTTTTGCAGTATTACCTGTAACTAATCCTAAACCTCTTGGTGCAGGATAAATAATCACTTTTGTTGAACCCACTTTCCCTGTAACTTTATAGGGTACAGTGTGAGGAGTACCACAAGTACATTCCCACGACCCACATCCTCTTCTGATTGGTCTGATGTTAAGTTTTGCATTAGTCATGGCTTTCTTGATTGCTGGGCCAATTTCCTTTAGCTTAGCTTCACCAACACCAACATATCCATCTCTATTACCTACAACAACAGTTGCTCGGAATTTGCGTTTTCTTCCTGCGTCTGTTTGTCTTTGTACAAGACTAATATCTATTACATCATCCTCTAAAGTATCTCCAAATAGAAGATCTACTATTTCAGGTTCAACAAGCGGTAGTCCTTGTTGAAAGAGTTCGTCTATTGTTGTTATTCTCCCTTCTTTTACTAACCTACCAACTCTAGTTCTTGGTTCCCACTCTTCTAAATCCAAAAATAAATTTCTACTCATTTTTTTCACCTTAATCCACTGAATCTATCTTTGATTTTGTTTCTTTAAACAAAATAGGTAAATTTTCGGGTTTAACGTCAACTTTGAGATAATTTGAAAAATGCTTATCGTATTTCTCTTTATCTTCTTTAGCTAGTATTTTTGCATATGACTTGATATGCTCACCTTTAATTCTATCTTCAGAGGGTAGCATTCTTTCATTATACGGAATGTCTACTCCTGCATCAACTACTCCCTTCAAAGTAGCGAAAATCCTAGTTCCAGGGTTTGCTGTATGAATCCCAATATCAAGAATAGCTTCCTTGATTTTTGCTTGGAGAGCCTTCTTTCCAGCAAGGTAACCTGTCAGATAGGCTGCTGGGAGGTTAGAAGTTGAGATTGTCCACCCATAATCTTTCAAATCAGATGATCTAGTTTGAACAAAAGTCTTATCTCCACCTATTCTAGATTCAACAAATTGAACCAGAACTTGTTTGTTTGAAGGACGTGCGACAAATCTAATTTTTCCTGACTTCATAAGTCTTTTACGTTGCTGATAATCAGTTTTCAATTCTCTACGTCTTCTGAAAGGAACTCGATAAAGTGGTCCATATCTTTGTTTCTTAGGTTGTAATTTTCTTTTTTTTCTAATACCTTTTCGACTTCTTTTTGACATATTTACCACCCAGTTATAATTCCGGTAGACGCTTCTTGGCTAAACCGTGCTCTGCAATATAGGTTCTTAGATACCTAACTGATCGGAATAAACCCCCTTTTGATTGAAGGTATAGTTCACGATAGTTAATAGTATCAATATATTCTTCATCTCTCAATTGTTGAAGATATTTTCTTTGTGCTCTGATTTTATATATCCATCTTTTTTTACTTGAAAGACGAGAATATTTTGGACCTTTTCGACTTCCAGGACCAATTCTTTGTCCTCTTTTCTTTTTAACTGCAACAGCTTTGGCCCGTCCTCGACTTATTCCCCTTATTTTTCTCTTCTTAATATCACCATCATCTATATGACGTCTAACATCTTCTCTTGTAATTGCAAGAGAAAGATCAGCTAGACTATCTGGATCAATTTTTACGCGATGTACGCCAACTTTCATTATTTTAGCTGCTATTTTTCTTTGTGTTTTAACATCCATTAATAACACCTTTTATTTTGTTTTATCAAGAAGACTCCTCTTCTGATTCGTCTTCTTCATCCAATTTGAGGTCTTCATCTAATTCGAAATCCTCTTCGAATTCATCCTCCAGATCCTCATCAAGCAGTTCATATTCTTCGTCAAGTACGGCTTCATCGAGTATATCTCCGATTTCTTCTATTCTTGCTGGTGGATTCAGGATTTTCAATCCCATATCTGATGCATTATCAAGAATTTGTTGTTTTTTTCTTCCACCTACAGTATGTTTAATCATAACAGCTTCTGTTTCTTTATCGATATAATCAAGCTCGTAAACATTGGCAACATGAACTACCTGATAACCGGAAGGATGTAGACCTCTGACATTTTTAGGACCTCTATAACCGATTTTAACCAATCGAGGAACGCCTTTACGTTTTTCTAGCATTTTATTATCTATGCCTTTTGGCTTTCTCCAACTTTTCTTAACTCGTTTATAGCGCCAGCTTTCTTGTCTGACAAATTTAGGCCTTCTTGCGCTTATTTCTTTGCGCTTTTTCAGTAATTTCTTTTTATCGACTGTCATAGTCACTCACAGTAGAATGTTACCTTTTCAAAGTATTATGCTATCACGTTTAATGGAGTTTTTAATACTTCTTATTGTTAAGAAATTTACAGATGAAAAAATAAGTGATAAATATAGGGGGAAAAAAGAATTTGATAAAACGAAAAAATTGTATTAATCGCGATCCCAACGCCAGACTCCATCTAAAAATGTTTCGGGATCTTTTCTGCGTTTACCTCTCAACCTACAAGCTTCTTGCATATTAGCAGTTGTCTGTCCAACAGCTTGTTTATCTATTCCTTCAATTATTACATCATCTTTATCTACTCTTACGTTTGTTTCTTCGCCAATAATAGGAACATTAATTTGTTTCCTACCACCATAAAGATTCTTTATGGCTACAGTTTTCTTCTTATTATCTGGTTCTACTGTAATGGGAAAGTGGCTAAAAACTATTTTCGATTTGTAAACATACCCTTCAGTTACTCCCTGAATCATGTTTTGAATATAGCCAACTAATGCTAATGCTTTAGCTTTCTTTTTCTTGTTGATGAAATAAGCTTTAACGTAGATTTTTGTCTTCGTTTTCTTCAATTCTACATCGAAATCTGAGAAATCTCTTGTGAGTTTTCCTTTAGCTCCTTCTACTGTTACAGCTTTATTTTTCAATGTAAGAGTAACATCTTCCGGCAAGTCAATATCCTTTTCTAAATATAATTGTTGCACATAATCACCTCAGAACATATAGGCTAATAGACGTCCTCCAAC
>JAGLTP010000192.1 GCA_023135215.1 Candidatus Heimdallarchaeota archaeon | reverse complement strand
CAAAGAAAGAGATGTTCAAACAAGCTATACATCTTATAGATAATTGGCTTGATTTTCAAGTTTATTTTAAAGAACTTCCAGGTATTGCTGTAGGAATTTTCGTAGAAGATGAGATTATTTTCCAGAAAGAATATGGATATGCAAATCTAGATGATAAAACAAAACTCAATAACCAGCATCTGTTCCGTATTGCTTCACATTCCAAATTGTTTACTGCAAGTGCCATTATGAAACTCTATCATGAAGAAAAGCTTTCAATTGATGATAAGGTTTCCAAACACCTTCCATGGTTCTCTTCTGAAAAAGATGAAAATCTACAACAAGTACGAATTCGACATTTACTTACACATACAAGTGGTATGACACGCGATGGAAAAACTGGTCATTGGAGTACATTAGAATTTCCAGGGATTGAAGAAATAAAGTCGCAAACATTCGAAGGAATAAGCTTCTTTGAAACCAGTGAGTTATTTAAATATTCAAATTTTGGGTTTACTGTCCTTGGTCAAGTAATAGAAGCTGTTTCAGGTCAAAGTTATATTGATTATATACAGAAAGAGATTCTTGATCCTTTGGAGATGAAGAACACAGTTGTTGATATCGATGAAACCAATCTTCCTCGACATGCAACGGGACACAGAATCAAATTTCCAAGAGAAGAAAGAGAAACAGTTAAACATACACCAGCAAACATAATGCATGCAGCTACAGGATTAAGTAGTAATGTCGAAGATTTAATCAAATTTTTCAAAGCCCATATCATGGGAAATGATATTCTATTTCATGATTACATTAAACGTGAAATGCATAGAGTACAATTTAAGGGAGATAAAGTTGATAGAGGATTAGCTTTTGGTATCGAACAGATTAAAGGAGACAAGATAATACCCACTAGAGTTGTTGGTCACAGTGGAGGATATCCTGGATTTATAACACGATCCTGGTTAAATCAGGAAGACAAAACAATCATAGTCGTACTTACAAATGCGGGTGATGGCCCAGCTTCAACTATTGCTTTAGGGATTATAGGAATACTTGCTCATTTGAAGAAAGAAAAAGATAAATTCAAAATTACAAAAGATAAACCAAATCCTGATTATAAAGATATTATTGGTTATTATCAAGGAACAATGGGTCATGTTTCACTTTTCAGTCAGATAGGATCTAAATTAGTTGTTATTGGTCCTAGCGATGTGAATCCAGTAGAATTTATGGTTACTTATAAGCATAAAGAAAGAAACAAATTTATCAACCCGAAGGAATTCGGATTTTCATCACCTGGACAAGTAGTGGAATTTATAGATGGTCCAGAGGGTGAAAAAGTCTTTGTGGACAGTCATGGAGGGAAACACACTAGATACACATTCAGCTATTAATTATAATAATAGCTGATTCCAAATTCTTTTTTCATAAGTTCATTTGCTCAAATCTTGATTGGAAGAATCGCAGATATTTTGGTTCATAAACCATTTTTAAACCTGGTATTGTATCTCTCTTCTCATAAAGATTGATTACTGAATTTGCTGTATATTCGATATGAGTATTTGTGTAAACTCTTCTAGGAATTGTAAGTCTAACTAGTTCCAAAGCTGGAAATACATTTTCCCCAGTTTCTTTGTCTCTTCCTTTAGAAACAGCTCCTCTTTCCATAGACCTAACTGCTGAATCTTCATATATAGCTCCAGCTAATGTTTGAGCAGGCCATTGTTCTCTAGCAAGATGAGGTAGAAATTTGAGAGCATTTAGGAAAATTGCATGACTTCCAGTTGGTTTTACAATTGGAACATTTGCTTTCATAAGCAACTCACCTAAATATCGAACCTGGTTTACTCTGTATTTCAGATACTCATATTCTGCTCCTTCCCTTAAACCTCTAGCTACTGCTTCCATATCTCTTCCAGCCATTCCACCATATGTGTGAAGACCTTCATAAACAACAACCATATTTCTCGTAGCTTCATATATTTCCTTGTCATTAGTTGCTAAGAAACCACCTATGTTAACTAAACAATCTTTCTTAGAACTGTAGACACTTCCATGAGAGTAGCTCATCATTTCTCTTAAAATTTCTATAATTGGAGCATCCTCATAACCTTTTTCTCTTTCTCTGATGAAGTAAGCATTTTCACTAGAACGGGTAGCATCATAGATGATTTTTAGTTTGTAGTCATCACAAAATTCTCTTAGCTTTCGAAGGTTCTCCATAGAAACTGGTTGACCTCCAGCCATGTTAACATTCATTTCAACACTGACAAATGCTATTTTCTCAAGACCATAATCGTCTATGTATGCTTGTAATTTATTGAAATCCATATTTCCTTTGAAAGGATGTAAATTCTCAGGGTCATGTGCTTCATCTATGATAGAATCTACCATTTTCCCACCTGGAATTTCAACATGTAGCTTGGAAGTCGTAAAATACATGTTTCTTGGAACTATTTGTCCATCCTTCACTAAGTGTTGGAACATAAGATGCTCTGCTCCTCTTCCTTGATGAGTTGGAACTAGATATTTGTAACCTAGAACATCTTGAACTGCTTTTTCGAGATTGTAGAAATTTTTACTTCCAGCATATGCTTCGTCTCCTAACATCATCCCTGCCCATTGATTGTCAGACATTGCAGCTGTTCCAGAATCTGTGAGTAAGTC
>JAGLTP010000191.1 GCA_023135215.1 Candidatus Heimdallarchaeota archaeon | reverse complement strand
TGTATTGAGTCTGAATGATCTGGTGGATTTTCGTCTTTATCAAGGAATACCCTTATCATCTGATTATATATGGATACTACTTACAACCTTCATCTCTACACTTATTGTTTTTGGGGGACATATGGTAGCTCAACACATTACTGCTAGAATTCAAAGAATTCGCGCGTCTAATGTAATATGGTTGCAAGGAGCTATTGTTTCTCTAATTGGAATTTTTATTCCTTTTACCATGATTCCTACATTTCTCACCTTTAGAACAACAGAGATGGAGAATAAGAAAAGAGGAATTACTGCTCTATCTGGAATTGTTTGGATTCTAGTTTGGGAGGTAATTTTAATTTCAGTTATAGGATTTAGTTCTATTAATACACTCATAAAATATGGATTAATGAATATACCATTTTTTATGCTATTCTTAGTTGCATTTTTACTCATTCCATTTGGAACTTTTCATGGGAGATACTTATCTTCATGGAATAGAAAGGTTCACTGGGGGCTTTTTGCTTCTGTGGTTGCATTATTCATTTATTATTTTGTTGTAATCTCCTTAGCATAATGCAAATTTCCTTAGAGGCTGTTTTAATACAAATTCCATAAATACCCATAACTTCATAAATTTTTGACTTAAATTTGTTCAACCGATGGGATACCAATGTCAAATGATAAAGAAAATAATGGAAGTTCTGATATTGTTGAGCTTTCAAAAGAATTGGGGTTAAAAGAAGCTCTAGGTATAGCTGTTGGTGCACTTATTGGTGGTGGAGTTTTTAGTGTTTTGGGAATTGTTATAGCAGATACAGGTCCCGGAGCGTTTTTAGCTTTTCTCTTAGCAGGAATCGTCAGTGCCTTTACGGCATATAGCTATGTTCACCTTGCTTTAAAACACCCAAGAGCTGGAGGAGCTTTTATCTATGTACGTGAAGCTTCCGGTTCAAAATCTTTATCTGGAATTTTGGGGATTATTTTATGGTTTGGATATAGTTTTTCTGTTAGTTTGTACGCAATGACTTTTGGTTGGTATTTAGGTGAGGTTTGGAATATTTTTGGGAATAGGACAATAGATTTGGTCTTTTATCAAGTGTCAGCTTCTGCTTTTTTCTTTCAACTGCTTAGTGTTGTTCTCTTCATCGGTTTAAATCTGTTAGGAGTTAAAGAAACAAGTAGGACGCAGAATATCCTTGTTCTAGTAAAAATATCTATTCTACTATTATACATAATAGTGGGAATATTTGCTGTAAAAGGGGAAAATTTTACAGATCCATTCTTCATAAAGGATGGTTTTTCTCTAATTGCAAGTTCAGTTTTAATTTTCGTTTCTATGGAAGGTTTTGAAATTCTATCTAATTCTGTAGAAGAGATGAAAAATCCTAAGAAAGATTTACCTATTGGCATGTATTTTTCTATAACAGTCGTTCTAATAATTTACGTTGCAGTTGCTGTGATTACTGTAGGGGTATTAGGATGGAGTACGGAACTAGAATCATATGGAGAAGTTATTCTTACTCACTCAGCAGATGTTTTCCTTGGACCAGCAGGAAAATGGATTATGGCAATAGCTGCGATAGTTTCAGCAGCTTCAGCGATAAATGCAACTCTTCTAGGATCTTCAAGACTCTCCTATATGCTTTCACATGAGAAAGTTATTCCAGTAGCTATCTCAAAAATCAGTCCAAAAACAAGAGTACCTACAAGGGCAATTGCATTATCTGGAATTATAAGTATAATTTTCGTAGTTTTGTTTGATCTCAGGATAGTTGCAACAGCAGCGAGTATTATCTTCATGGGAATATTCGGAGCTGTTAATATCTCAGCAGTTAAGATCTTAGAAGGTAAAAAGAGAATTCCAAGTGCTATAGGAGCGGTATTAATCATCTTGTACTGGTGTTTCTGGATCTGGTTTCAATTCAAGTGATTTTTTAATGCAATCAAGTTTATAAATCAATAACTTTCAATTTAGATATGTTTTCATTAGCTGACTATTATAAATTAATAGAAAATGATCGTAATGAACATTTAGAACTCTTTAAACTAGTTCCAGAAGAAGTTTTTCACAAGAGTTACAGTGAAGATACCTGGTCTCCTGAATTAATTTTTCGTCATCTGATTTCTGTTCTTAATTGGTTCAAAAATCTTGTGCCAAATGCAGAATTTGAAGAAACAAAATTAGGATTTGAGTATGGAACCTTACCTGATAATACAGTTTCTTTAGAAGATTTAGAGAAAGAATTTCATAGAATATCTAAGGCTATTGGAGAAGGAATAGAAAAGATGACTGAAGAACAACAAGAAGAGGAACTTGATACTGGTTTCGGGAAACGCCCTAGAAAAAGAGCAATTGCGGATCTTCTCAATCATGAAAGCAACCATCTAGGTCAAGTTATTTGGATATTCAAAAGAACTACAGGTTGGACGGATCAAGAAATTAGAGAAAAACTTTATGGAGTAAAAAAATAATTGTTTGTTTACTGAATTAGGAATGTGTAATCATGAGTACTGAAAACGAAGTTGAAATTGAAGTTGTTAACATTCTGGAAGCTGGAACTTGCCCTTATGGTCATAAAATTGGAGATAAGTACCAATATCCAGAGGAAAGGGGGAAAATCTGTGCCGCTGCTTTTCATGCCATTTATCCATATGCTTTAGGAATAAGAATAGGATCAAGTTTTCCTTGGGAAGAAGACTCTGAAAGTGTTACAGTCTGCTGCCCTGATTA
>JAGLTP010000190.1 GCA_023135215.1 Candidatus Heimdallarchaeota archaeon | reverse complement strand
ACTAGATACTTACTTGATGCATTATCAAGCATTAAAGACAAATAATACTCGTTTTCAATTTCCATGGGTTCTTCAAGCATAACTAATTCGACAGGTTTTCCTTTATGATCTCTGCCAAGAATACTTTGAATATAGTCTTCTGCTTCAGATGCTGAAACCTTTCTAATTAATCCCGCTTTTCCTCTTCCTCCTGAAAGAGCTTGAGCTTTAGCCATCATGATGTCACTACCTAGTTCTTCAGAAAAAGTTTTGATGCTGGAAATACCATCATAAGCTCTGAATTTTGGAACGGGTATTCTGTTCTCTTTGAATAATTGTTTTCCTTCAATTTCGTAAAGCATTGGCATATTGTGACCAACTGGCTTTGAAGTCTTTTTAAGGTCTTTGAAGTGAGCTCATTGATATGTGAAAATAGAAACTATCAATATCTTGGTGATGATAAAAGAAGATAGTTGAGTTATTTGACAAATTCAACTCTTTTTGTTCGTGGATATGATAAAACCCATTTCTTATTGCAATCTGGGCATGTAAGTCTCAAATCCACTTTTTTAGAGGTTTTAGAAGCCATCTTTGTTTGAGTAACGGGTCTCTTACTAAATCTACCTTTATTACCATACCCTCTTCTCTTACGCTTCTCTCTTCTAGCCATGGCAGACAAACCACCTTTTCTTCTAGCACTTTTTTCTTGCTTTACTTTCATTCTTTGGTGTTTTCCACAGCTTGGGCAGTATTTATTCATTATTTCTGGTATTTTGACCATTTTCGTCACTCACCATAGTGCTTTGATTAACATTTTTATTTGTTTCCTTCTGTGAGCATGATTAAGGAAATATCAAATTTCTCTAATAGCTTGGATGTCTTTTAGTTTTTGTAGTGGTATAACCTGATAGGTTCTATTAGGCATCTCTCGCCTAATACTCAAAGGTAGAAGTTTAGCTCTCAATTCCATTTCTGCAAGCACAAGAGGTGATTTTGCATCAAGATTTTCCATTTGTAAAAGAACAGGAGCTCCCATACTTAGTTGAAGTGCGCGAGCACCTACGATTCTGGCTCTTTCAAAACGAGTTATACGATCAGGACCAACCTTCACTGATTTCGATACGATTTCTAATCCTTCCCCACTAGCGTCCTCATCTGTAACAAGCGACATAACTGTTCACCAAAACCTATCAATTGAGATTACAAATTTAGTCGCTTGTCTCATCTTAAAAATATTTAGTTAGATGGGAAATTAA
>JAGLTP010000019.1 GCA_023135215.1 Candidatus Heimdallarchaeota archaeon | reverse complement strand
GTTTTCAAGAAGATTTTAACTTCCTCGAGAGTATTATAATGAACCAAACTTATTCGAACGATTTTCTGTTTGTTGTAAACATCTTGAGCAAGAGAATAGTAATGTCCCGAGCGAGCAGCAATTCCACCTTCTTTCCACAAACGAAGAGTTACTTCTTCTTCTGGTACATTTTCAACTTCAAATGAAAACGTAGGATCTCTTTCATTTAACCTCTTCAAATCGGTTAAGCCGTATATTGTAACCTCTGGAATATCAAGTAAACCAGGAATATCATCAATACCAGTGAGAACAGCGGTTGATAATCCCATTTCGTATTGTTCGATAGCATCCATTACGATTTTTAGAGAACGTCTGTTATCTTCATAATCCATGTATTGTCCTTCGTAATTGGAATGAACATCAGTAGAGAGCCAAAGAAGATGTTCCATAACTCCTTTAATAGCTGCAAACGTTGCTTGATTCCTAGTTCCCCACTCAAATTTACCCGGTGAGGTGGTTGGCGCTGTTCTAACTTTATATGGTTGAAGGGTTTCAAGATGTTCTTTTTTACCATATAGAAAACTTCCATGAGGAGCAAAGAGTTTGTATCCTGAAAAAACCAGAAAATCACAATCTAAAGCTTGTACATCTGTTGGACCATGAGGAATATGATGTACTGCATCCACAACAAAATATGCACCGACTTCCTGAGCCAACTTTCCAATCTTTTCTAAAGGACTCTTTGTTCCCAACATATTTGAGGCAGCAGTAATGGTCACTATCTTAGTTTTTGAATCAATCATTTCTTGTAAATGACCCATATCAAGTGTGCCTTCTTCCATGTTTAGTTTAGCGAATCGTACTTGGTTGATTTTACCACGATCCTCTAATTCTACCCAAGGATCAACATTGGTGTAGTGTTCATAATCTGTTGTAACAATATTCTCACTGCCTGTGAGTTCTTTACTTAAGGCATAACTTAAATTGAACAGTAGAGATGTTGCAGATTCCCCAGAAACAATTGTTGATGGGTCTGATGCATTTAAGAATTCAGCTACTGCTTGTCTCCCCGAGAGTATTGTATCGGTTGCTTTTTTAGATTCGTCAAAGATACCACCCACATTAGCACTCCAGTTTATACGAGCTTCAGCTTCTGCTGTTGCTGCTTTATCAACTACTAGTGTTGCTGTACCGTTATCAAAAAAAGCACGTTTACGTCCACTGTAATCAGTAACAGCCCTTGGAAAAGCTGCGCGAATTTGATTAATTAATTCTTTATCAAACATTGATATCACACTTTATCTCCTCTTTAAATTCATATTGATGGGATATTAATGAATTTCAATCAATTCTGCTTGCTAATGAGCAAGATAAAATGAAAATCTTCTTATGGAGACCATCAAAAGCAAGGTAGAGATTAATGAATGAAAAGCAAAAAGTAAATGTTTTATGCATTTGGCAACCTAATGAACGATTGCATGATTATTTGCTTGAAGGACTCAAAGATTACTCTCAAGTCAATTTAATAGTTCCTCCAGACACATCTCATGAAACGTTTTTGAAACTAACGAAAGAGTATGATCCCGAGATTATAATGGGGTGGAGGCCAACAAAAGAATTGTTGGAGACTGCAAGAAATTTAAGATTATTTATTAACCCAGGAGCTGGAATTCAGCATTTAATACCTTTGTTTAAAGACGTAACAAGGAACAGGAAAATAACTTTAGTAAATGGTCATGGTAATGCTTATTTCACAGCTCAACACACTGTAACTCTTCTGCTTTCTTTAACGAACAAAGTTATCCTACATCATAATTGGATGAAGGAAGGTGAATGGCGTAGAGGTGATAATTATGCAGCTTCTACTCCCTTACGCGACAGGATAATAGGTTTCCTAGGATATGGAGCAGTAAACCAAAAGGTTCACCGTTTTCTTTCAGGTTTTAATGTAAATTTCGCTGTTCTACGTAATAATTGGTACAAGCAAGTAACTTCCTTACCTACTCCAGTCACCAAGTATACTTTTGATCAACTACATGATTTCTTGAAAATTATAGATGTCCTAATTATAGCTGTACCTTTAACGTCTAGAACGGAAGGAATGATTGGAAAAACAGAGCTAGAGCTACTGGGAAATGACGCTTTAGTGATAAATATCGGTAGAGGGCAAGTGATAGATGAAGAGAGCTTGTATTCTGCTTTAAAAAACAAAATCATCTCAGGTGCAGCAATAGATGTTTGGTACAACTATCAACCTGAACCTGATAAAGATGGGAAAAAATACCCTGCTCAATACCCTTTTCATGAATTGGAAAATATTGTTCTCTCTCCCCATAGGGGTGCATCACCTATGAACGATCTTAAAAGATGGGATGAGCAAATAGAAAATATAAGTCGATATGCCAGAGGAGAGGACAAATTTCTAAATATGGTCAATTTAGATGAAGAATATTAAGAAAAGAAAAAAATGAAAGAAGAGAAAATTTTATCTTTCTGGGAAATGACAAGATACGTAATGGTCTGGGTCTATTAATTCAAGTTGTGGTGTAACTTGAGAGCAAATCTCTTGTGCTTTGTAACATCTTGGATGAAATGGACATCCTGATGGGGGATCAATTGGACTGGGAACGTCTCCTTCCAAGATTATTCTATCCATTTTTATTCTTGGATCAGGACGAGGAATTGCTGATAGTAACGAAACTGAATAAGGATGTGCTGTTTTTCTGAAGAGTTCACCTGTTGGACACATTTCCATTATCTTACCTAAATACATAACCGCAACTCGATCAGAAACATGCTTAATAACACTGAGATCATGCGCGATGAACATAAAAGTTAGGTTGAAATCTATTTGAAGATCATGCAGTAAATTAAGAATCTGAGCTTGTACAGAAACATCTAATGCTGAAACAGGTTCATCTAACAAAATTACTTCAGGATTGATTGCTAAGGCTCTAGCAATTCCTAACCTTTGTCTCTGACCTCCACTAAATTCATGGGGATACCGTAATGCATGATAATCTTCCAATCCTACCTTTGCAAGAATATCCAATACTCTAGATTCTTTTTCCTCATAGGTCATATCTGGAAAATGAATATCATAAGGCTCTTTAATAATATCAAGAACCATTCTTCTTGGATTCAAGCTTGAATATGGGTCTTGAAAAACCATTTGTAGTTGCCGTTTGATTGCAAGTTCTTCTTCTCTTGTCATGGGACGAAATATATCGATACCTTTGAAGTAAACAGATCCTTCGGTTGGTTCTTCTAGTTTTACTGCTACCCTTGCAGTTGTACTCTTTCCACATCCAGATTCTCCTACAAGACCAAGTGTTTCTCCTTTATTAAGAAATAAATTGACACCATCAACTGCTTTAATATTTGCAACCACTTTCGAGAAGAGAAGTGATTGTTGACTTACTGGAAACCATTTCTTAAGATTGATTAGGTTAACGATTGGCTGGTTTTTAGCATCCCATTCAGAGAATAGATCTACGGTTTCATATCTTTCGAAAGAATCACTCGCCATTCTTAAACCTCCTCCTTAACTTGATTCTTTTGAGCAGTTTTCTCACTTAAAGCATCTTTACCTATATGCAAATCGAGTTCATCAAAGTGATGACACGCAACGCGGCGCCCTTTACCAAACTCAATTTCTGGAGGACGAACACGACTGCAGACTTCTGTTGCATATTTGCATCTAGGGTGGAAACGGCAACCCTTTGGAGGATTAATTAGTCTTGGAACCATTCCAGGAATGGTTTCAAGCTTGGTTTTGTCAACTTCTAAACTCGGAATACTTTCGAATAATGCAAAGGTATATGGGTGTTTTGGATTCAGAAAAATTTCTTCTGTTGGTCCTGATTCTACAACCCTTCCACCGTAAAATATGTGTACTCTCTTTGTTATTTCAGCAACAACACCTAAGTTATGAGTGATGAGCATCATGGCTAATCCAAGTTTTTTCTGCATCTCCTTTATGATCTCTAAAACCTGTGCTTGAATTGTTACATCTAAGGCAGTTGTAGGCTCATCTGCTATGAGCAAACTAGGTTGAAGTGATAAGGCTCTTGCTATAAGAATACGCTGTCTCATACCTCCACTAAACTGATGTGGATAATCAATTATTCTTTTTTCAGCGTCTGGAATACCAACTTGGTCTAGCATTTCAATGGCTATCTCTTTTGCTTCTTTCTTCCCACACTTTCTATGTAATGAAATTACTTCTGTCATTTGGTCTTCAATTCTGAAGATTGGGTTAAGACTAGTCATAGGATCTTGGAATATCATTGCGATTTCCTTTCCTCTTATTCTCCTCATTTGCAAATCAGGGAGTTTAAGAAGATCTGCTCCTTTATACATGATTTCCCCTGAGATTGTCCTTCCATTTTTATCAAGTATTCGAAGTACTGATTTTGCAGTAACTGTTTTTCCACATCCAGATTCTCCTACAATACCAACAGGCTCTCTTGGCATAACATCAAAAGAAACTCCATCCAGTGCTTCTACTATTCCTGATTCAGTGTAGAAATATGTGTAAATGTTTCTTACGTCTAATATTGGGTCCATTTTTATTACTCTCTTAATCTTGGATCTAAAGCGTCCCTTAAAGCATCACCTAGCAAATTAAATGCTAGTACTACGAAAAATATCGCAAATCCCGGTAGTAAAGCTAATTCAGGATTTGTTTTTAGCACCGTTTGTGCTTCATTAACCATTTGTCCCCAGGAAATTGTCGTTGGGCTCCCTAAACCTAAAAATGTAAGTCCTGCTTCGGAAAGAATACCACCTGCAATTGCTAGAGTTCCTATAACAATTATTGGTGCTAGAATGTTTGGGAGAATATGCACCATAATAATCCTTCTATTACTAGCTCCTAAGACCCTTGCAGCATTTACATAATCCAGATTATATATTTGCCGCGTATTTGCACTTACTAGTCTACATAAACCCGCCCAACCAAAAACACCTAGAACGAGAATAATCACTACTGATTGAGGTATTTGTCTTAGAAAAACTAATCTTCCTCTTCTTATGAATGAGACTGCTAGAATCGCTATTACTAGAAAAGGTAAAGCAAGAAACATATC
>JAGLTP010000189.1 GCA_023135215.1 Candidatus Heimdallarchaeota archaeon | reverse complement strand
CAGGAGTTCTTGCAAAAAAACTACGAGATTGAAGAAATCAATGAATACACATTACAGCTAACATCAAGAAAATTCATAAAACGAGAAATAATATCAATAGAGGATCATGTAGAATCTAATTCAATGAGTATTGAAATAGCGTCAGTTATCGTGTTAATTCCTGACATATTTGGAAAATGGTTGGAAAAAAGATCTCTAAGACTGAAAAATAGTGCATGGCTAATTCTTTTCTTAGTAATGGCTGTTCTAATACCTATTATTGTTATAGGTTATGTTCAAGAAAGATTACTAATGTTGAGAGTGTTTGGGATAGTACTTGCTTGTAGTGCTGGACTCTTTTATATTCTCTATATAGCGCTCAATCCTCTGTCTGTTAGAAATAGGTTAAAACAAAAATACCATTCTGAAAAATTAATAACTAGGATTTGTCACATGATTGCAGATTATTTAGAAAAAGAGTTATCAGGAACAATTTGCTGGAGCTGTTTCTCTGAAATCAAAGAAAATGAAAAAACTTGCCCAAATTGTGAGGTTTCTCTCAAGAAATAATAATTTTAATCTTCAATTATAATTCTTCAATGATAAGAGTGTTATCTACAACAACATTTTGGACATGTCTTAATTTTCTAGAAAGCTCATCCACATCCTTTTGTTTTTGAACTATTCCAACAAGAAAATTATCTTTCTGGCAGTTTTCCAGAACAACATATCCAATCCCAGTATCTAGAAACTTTACTTCTTCATCCGATCCAAGTAGATCGTTTATAACAGGAGGATATTTTCTAAAAATCCCTAGTATTTTTTTAACAATATCTCTACTTAAGGGGCCTCTAACAATGGCTTTGGTTTCTGTGCTTTCGGGATGTGGAACTAAGGCTGCTGCGGATAAAGATTTCAAATTAGAAGCAATACTATCTAGAAGGGCATCTATAGTAACACGTATGGCTTCTATAACAGCTTCAGTTGAAGAAGTTTCTTTCAGGAATTCTTTTAGATACTGTCCAGTTTGTATTTTTCTTTTAGAGATGTTTAGTGTTTCATATGCAGTTTCTTCCATTTCTACGAAAAGATCTTTTTTAGGAACTTTTCTTTTTCTTGTAATTATATTGCTTGATGGAGATTCATCTAACTTCTTCTTTGAGCTCATTATTTATCCTCAAACTGATTATATCACTAAAATCTAAAAATATTTCCTTTGTATTCGCACAGCAGAATAATGAAATAGAGGTATAAAAAGTCAAAGGAGAAGCAGTTATTTCTCTTCTACTTCGAAAATTCAACAAAAAGTAAAGTCCAACAACATTTATTAGCAGAAAATACCTAGTAATTTCTAGTTGAGGTCTTATGCCTTTCCCTAAAATTGATATTAGTCCTTTAGTGGCAATAATTGTTTATGATCTTGAAGGTATTAATATCTTTGAATTAGAGCAAATTGTTATCGAATCTGAAAAAGAAGAGGTTCATAGATATTTCATCCAGCCTATTGAATTCTATCAATGGGTGAGAAGGTATAATGAAATCACCATATTTCGAGGAAAATACAGGGCAACTTACATCACATTCTTTGATGTAACAATTTTGTTTGTCTCACGAGTTGAAAATATAGGTGCGGAAGTTAGACCCAGAATTTTAGAATATGTAAAATTACTAGGATCTACAATTCTTAATACTTTAAGACACGATACTCCTTCTAAACTAACAAAAACCGTTATGAAGAAAATCCAGAATGTTGCTACTTATAGGGAAGAGTTGAATAAGGTCTTTACACGTATCGGTATTGAGAAATTAGAAAAAGAAGTAGTACCTGGAGAGATTGAAGAACAAGAGATTGTTCCAACCATAAAGACGGTAGAACAAGAAAGAATGGAAACCAGAATAGAAACATATGAGAAAATAAGACCATTTGAAACAGTACCTAAAATACCTACAAGCGAGATGACACAGGAGATACTTGATGAAGCAAATAAGAGAGCAATCACCTCTTTGCTATTCTCCTCGATAAGAGGATGTAGCGCAGCAGCTGCGTCAGCATATATTTTTCCAAAGGAAGACGGAGTAATGGGAGAGTTGTACGCTGGAAATCTTGAAGAGAGAAAGATAATCTATGTTTTGGAAACAATAACCAAATTTCCACGAGTCATCTATGAAATGATTAGGTCAGAAGATGAAATTAAAGCACTGAACGCTGGAGTAGTGCAAATAATAGTTGAGGATTGTTCTGAAGGTAGATTATTGATTGGTATGACAACTAATGTTAACGATGTCATCAATGTAGGATATAAATTCAAGATAGTAAAGCACATTTTGAACACTATGGGATTCTAGTTTTACTTCCCAGCCTTCTATAATAAAACTATATTCTGGCAGAAAACTTTTAGAAATTTATTTTCTAAGAGTATTTAATGGAAGAAGGAAAATTACCAATTTCACAGCTTGAAAAAATATTGCAATTTAAAGGATTTGAAAATGAAGGCATCGTTTTAGCAGGGGAGGTTGGAGGGGATGCAGCTGTTATAGATTTAGATAAGGCAAAGATGAGAGCAAAAGAATTTTACAATTCAGATTCTGAAGTACTCTTAGTAGAAAAATCAGATCCTATAACGTTCCCAACTCCAGAACCGGGTAGATATGCAGTAATTGTAAATGCTAATGATATAGCATGCTCAGGAGCCAAACCTTACGGCTTTTTATCGACAATTATAGTTCCTCCAGGAACATCTTTTGATAGAATCTTAGATATCCAGAAACAGATTCATGAACAGTGTTACGATTTGGAAATTAGTGTCTTAGGAGGACATACTGAAATTTCGAATGCAGTTAGAACCTGTGTAGTTTCTGGTCATATGCTAGGATTTGTTCCATCTGATTTTGCAGTTCCAAGCGAGTTGAAAGTAAAAGAGAAAATAGTTGTAGTAGGTCAAGTAGGTGCTGAGGGGATTGGAATAATATTAGCAGAAGCAGGAAAGATAATTCAAGATGTTTTATCTGAAGAAGAGACAAAGCAGGGGAGTAAGATGGGGAAACTTCTTTGTGTAGCAGAACTAGCTCTTGAGATCAATAAAAAGTTCAAACCCTCTCTTATTCACGATGCAACAGAGGGAGGGATTTATGGTTCATTGACAGAGATTGTTGCTTATAGGAAATTTGGAATAGAATTGAAGAAGAAGCCATCCATTTCCTCATTATTACAAAAACTAGCCTTATGGTTAGATTTCAATCCTTACAGAATAATATCTTCCGGAGTTTTAGTTATTTGTATCGATGAAGCAAAGATAAAAGAATTGGGAGCTTTTCTTCTAAACCTGGAAATACCATTTGATGTAGTAGGTTCAGTGATTGAAGAGAAAGGAATAGTTAAACTAGATGGAGAAATTCTTGAAAAATCAAAAGGTGATCAAATCAAAGTTGCATTGGAAAAACTAGAGAGGATGAAGATTGCATAAAGGAACAAAAACAAAGGATAGCAATTCAAGAGAAGAGGAATGGGGGGCAGAAGCTATTCTTGTAAAGGATAACTGGTTAGGATTCAATGTCATTAAGAAAATTAGAATACCTAAAAAATATAGGATACCTCAAATTGATCAAGAACTAAGAAATAGTAGAACAATTTCAGAATCTCGTTTAATAGTTGAAGCTAAAAAAATAGGTGTAAGAACACCTTACGTATATGAGATTGATATCCCTAATACAACAATTATAATGGAGGAAATTGAGGGGGAACTAGTTAAGAAAATCCTAAAACAAAAGATCGCTATCAAAGAAAAACAAGAATTAGTAAATGAAATAGGTCAGCAAGTAGGAAAACTTCACTCAAATGACATAATTCATGGAGATTTGACTACTAGCAACATAATGAGCGATACAGAGAAAAAAATTACTTTCATAGATTTTGGATTAGGAAAATTCTCTAATGCTGTTGAAGATAAAGCAGTTGATATTTTATTAATAAAGAAATGCTTCATAAGCACACACACTAAAATCAGCAAAGAATTGTTTAAGTCTTTTCAGATGGGATATTATATTACTATGAAAAATGCAAAAAGTGTTCTGAAAAGAGCAGTAAAAGTCGAAGCTCGTGGGAGACACCTAAAAGAAGAAGCACTTGTTAGTGAATATCTTCTCTCTTAATGGAGGGTAAATCATATATTCTTTTGATTGTAGCCCATGTGTTTTTTGCATATATCTCCTGTTGAGACCAACTTCCCTCTATTTTTCCTTGTGAGCTTAATCTGCCCAATGTCTTTTTAATTTTTGAAGAAACTGGAGAATATTCTGTTTTTTCAAGAGTAGTTCCTGGTAAAGGCATAAACACATGCGCTCTGAATACGACATCTTCTTCAATGAAATTATTCATCAGTTCCATAGTAAATTGTTCATCTTCTTCACTTGCACCTGGTATTCCTAGAATAATATCAACAACAGGAGA
>JAGLTP010000188.1 GCA_023135215.1 Candidatus Heimdallarchaeota archaeon | reverse complement strand
GTTAACCCCATAGAAACGTGATCTTCTTGATTAGCAGAAACAGATATATTATCAATTGAAGCTGGGGCAGACAATACTTTGTTTTCTGCTGCTATAGCAGCAGCAGCATATTGAATCATCATTAAGCCTGAATTTAATCCTGGTTTCTTTGTTAAAAATGCAGGTAGTCCAGATTGTGATGTATCCAATAATAAATTAACTCTTCTCTCTGAAATGTTACCCAATTCTGTCAAAGCAATGCTCAGATAATCCATAGCTAGACTAATTGGTTCGCCATGAAAATTTCCACCAGAGATGACTTCAGATGTTTGAAGATTGATTAAGGGATTATCCGTAA
Source organism: Candidatus Heimdallarchaeota archaeon (assembly GCA_023135215.1). The sequence goes on along the minus strand of JAGLTP010000188.1, from coordinate 1,655 downwards.
CTGAGTTGATCTCAATTTCAACTAATTTCTTACAATGAACAATTGCATCTAAAATTGCTCCATGAACTTGTGGTGAACATCTTATGGAATAGGGATCTTGAATTCGTTTTGGTTCTTTGCTTAGCAAGTTGCTTTCCTTAAGAATAGCAAGGATAGCTTTTGCAACTTTCATCTGTCCTTTGTGAGGACGCAAATTCATAATAAATGGTGAGAAAGCATTTGGGTTCCCTTCAAATGCTTCTAGAGTTAGTCCAACGGTGATAACTGAATTTTTCAAAGCATTTAGCGAGTCAAAGACTGTATGTGCTGCAAAAGAAGTAAGCACATGAGTTCCATTAATTAAAGAGATACCTTCCTTCGCACTTAGTTCAATTGAAGATAATTCAAGTTTCGAAAGAATTTCCGTACTATCTAGTATTTCATTCTCAAATTTTGCTTTTCCTTCTCCTAAGAGTATTCTTGCTATATACGCAAGAGGAGAGAGATCTCCGCTAGCTCCTAAAGAGCCAATACTGGGTACAAGTGGTATTACTTTCTCATTAATTAGCTTCTTTAGCATCTCTGCTGTCTCAATTCGAATTCCACTCCCCCCCCTGCAGAATGAGTTGAGTTCTATAACCATTGCACCTAAAACGATTTCATCAGGAAGACAAGGACCAAAACCAATACTATGCGATTTAATAAGATTCTTCTGAAGTATCTCTCTTTCAGATGGAGATATTATTGTATTAGCAAGTTTTCCAAATCCTGTAGAAACTCCATAAATTATATCGTTTTTCTCAAGTTTATCTTCAATAACTCCTCTTGCTAATTTGATTTTCTTTTCTCCCTCTTCACTGATTTTGACTTTTTTTTCAAAACGAGTCACTTCAAGTAAATCACTTATTGTTAAAGAATCACCATCTAAAGCAATAACCTCTTGGTCCATGATTATTTACTTTTGTTGATTCTTTAATATCTTTCGTTTACCTTCCCATATTAAGGAAAAATCTTTTCTTGATATTTTTAGTTACATTAGGCAAAAATTTTAAACAGACCGTTTAAAGATTTCTCAAAACTAGATTGTGGGATTAGAAAATGACATATGTTATTACTGGTAAAGGACTTACAATTGAAGATGTTGTCAATGTTGCACGACATAATGAAAAAGTGGAAATCCATGCAGATGCAATGGACCGAATGATAAAATGCAGGGAAATGCTAGAAGAGAAAATTGAAGCAAAAGAAATCATGTATGGAATTACCACTGGAATAGGAGAATTTTCAGAGGTTGTCTTAAATGATGAAGAAGTTTTACTATTTCAAAAATACTTAATATATAATCATGCAGCAGGAATTGGAGAAGCTGCTCCATTAGAGCATATTCGTGCTGCGATGTTAGGTAGAATAAATGTTTTAGCAAATGGTTATTCAGGGAATAGACCTATTATTGCAGAAACTTATGTTGAAATGCTCAATAAGGGAGTTACTCCTGAAGTTTGCCGAAAAGGTTCTGTTGGTGCTTCTGGCGATTTGGCTCCTATGTCACAGATTGCTCTTTTATTAATGGGTGAAGGTAGAGCCTTTTACAAAGGAGAATTGCTACCAGGAAAAGAAGCTATGGATAGAGCTGGCATTGAAGTACCTGGTCTACAAGCAAGAGACGGTTTGGCTGC
>JAGLTP010000187.1 GCA_023135215.1 Candidatus Heimdallarchaeota archaeon | reverse complement strand
GAATTTGATTATAACTAATTTACTTGTAAGCTAAAATGCTCCCGCCATCCAAAACCTTCTCTGTTTTAAAACCAACATCCATTAAACGATTTTGTACTCCTTTAATGAAATCCTTTCCTCTGTATTTCGCTCCAGGCTTGCCAACATAGTGAAGCAAACGTCCACTTTTTCGTAAGATTCTATAAAGATCTCCATAAAACTCTTCAGAGTATAATTCACCCGCATGAGAAAAACGTGGTGGGTCATGTAGAATAGCATCGAAAGATTCATTTTTCAAAGTTTTAACTGATTTACTAGCGTCTTCCAAAATGAGCTTGATTTCTTCTTGTTCTATTCCTTGGAACAAATCTTTGGAATATGGGTTATACTTAGCAATCTCTATCACATTGTGATCTTTTTCGATTGTTGTAACTTTCGAGTCTCTTCTATAGGAAGCAATTGCTGTATACCCTAATCCTGTACAAATATCCAAAACATCTTCATTAGCATTGATTCTCATTGTTTCAACCTTTCTTTGAGCATCTTCTAAAGGTGTCATGTGCTTAGTTCTATGCATTCTTATACCATCGATCTCTATAGTTGGTGCTGTATTTTCTATTGGTTCAAGTTTATAGTATCGCTCATCGAAGAAAGCAATTATTTTTGGTTTCTTATCAAGAAGGAAAACTGCAGGTTTTTTTGCTAATTTTTCTATTACCTTAATGTCATATTCGAAATCGCTTATGATTATCTTATCTTGCCTAAACTTTACTTCTTCTTCAGTAAATCCAAGATCTAAGTATGCTTTTACAGATCCCTTTCGTTGATCATGTGCTATTAAAATTCTCTCAGCTTCAAAGGAATCTAGTAGCATCTATATCATCTTCTATGAGAATAGAACTTATTGATTTAAAACTTTGATTTTGATTGAGAAAAAAAGGAAGAAACCTTAAACTAATTCACTATCGCTATTTTTTTAGTTCATAGGGTTTGTCTCTTAACTTATCTTTTGCACCTAATTTTTCAGCAGCTTGTATCCAGTTCTTATTTCCTCCTTCAGCATAAGCTTGTAAAGGCATAGGTATGAATTCTAGTTTTTTGAGTTCACTTTGTGGAACCTTTTTTCCTTTTGATAGGTGGTCTACCGATTCCTTTATTGCAGAATCCAGTATTTTTGTAGGTTTTTCATATATTTCCTTTCTAGGATCATCTTCAGGTAAAGGTTCTAACATCTTCAAAAACTCTGGGATAGGATATAAAGCGTAAGTTCCTGCAGCACCTATTGGTAATCCACCTGCCCAAGTGAACTCATTTTCTTCAGCAAACTGCTCATAGATTTTCAAAACAATATTATTGTGATAGTATTCTAGATATCCCGCATTCGAGATAGCAAGAAGAAGTCTTTCTTTCTTACTTATTTTTCCTTCTCTGTTTTTCTCTGTTATAATATCCATCAATTCTATAGTCATATATGGTGCTTGATCTATATAGAGAGGTGAAGAAAGTACTATTATATCAC
>JAGLTP010000186.1 GCA_023135215.1 Candidatus Heimdallarchaeota archaeon | reverse complement strand
CATATAGAGCTGGAGATATTCTTCTAAAACTATTCGATGTAGGTGGTCATAAGGTTTTAAGACGACAATTTTGGTTAAATTATGCTGCAAATAGTTATGGGGTTCTCTTTATTTTTGATGCTTCTAATAGAAAACGAACTAAGGAGGGTAAAGAATGGTTTTGGTATCTTATTAATAACTTAAAGATAGATCGTAGAATTGCTTTTGCTTTCCTTGCAAATAAATCTGATTTGGATTCCATGGAGCTTGATGAGATTATTGAAGTACTGGATTTACAAAAACTAAGTAATTTTCCAAAAATAAGCTTTCAGATTTTTGAAATAAGCGTTAAGACATCAATGAATGTTGCTAATGCAATGGAATGGTTTACCAATAAAATACTTGAATATACTAAAGAACAAATAATCTCTCCTAAAGGGTTAATAATATCATCTATTTTAGGTAACATCAAATTATTCTTGGATTTCTCAGATATAACTAACAATCTTATTTCTGTTTTAGATATGTTGGCTCAAGTATTGGTTGATGAAAATAATACTCTAAGAGAGGAGAGAGTTGCTAGTATCGTCTCAAATTATGGACAAATTGTTTTTCAAGAAAGGGGTGAAATCGTAATATCTCTGATTACAGAACCAGATGATTCTCAGATAGAAGCACAGAGACTGATTGAAATCTTATATGAATATCTTGAGAAAAGAGAATCCGATTCAAAAGAAGAATTGATAGATTTTATTACACAAACTTTCAATATACCTGATGGCAATTATAAGGAAATTACAGAATATAAAAAATAAAAATGATCACTCTTTCTTAATAAATTCTGATTTTATACTAGATTTTGCTTGCCATATTTTTCCATATTTTTTCACTTTTCTTTCAGAATTATATTAACAATCATTACTATAGATAGAATTAGATAATTAAACCTTTGATAAGGTATTTCAAAAATGCAGGCGAAGTATATGTCCAATAAAAAAACTAAACGCTCTAAAAAATCTAATGTTAAAAAATCTAAATCTCCTACCGCTTTGCTTCTAGAAAACTCAAACGATGAATTAAAATCTAAATTGAAAAAAGTCGAGAAAATAGAAAAAGAAGAATCAACAAAAGAGGATCTAGAAGCCGCGATAAAGGATGCAATTGGGAAACTCAAGCCTTTGTCAGATCAAGTTCAGAGTAATAAGCGAGTTCTAAAGGAAGATTTAGAATCAGCAATTCATGATGTAATAGACAATTTAATCCCAGTTTCTTCCGAAGATATAAGCCATGCTCTAATAAAACAAGATTTGAAATCAGAGATTAGAGATGCAAAAGCCAACTTAACAGAAATT
>JAGLTP010000185.1 GCA_023135215.1 Candidatus Heimdallarchaeota archaeon | reverse complement strand
CTTAAGCAAAATACTCGCGTATTGGCATATTATTTGGTTTACAAATTTGTAGTGAAACAAATAACTACTAAACTAATTGTGGAATATGGGAAGTTTTTTAATATTAAAAAAAAAACGTTTCTTGAACTGAAGAAATAGTTCTCAATTAAAATTAAACGCTAATTCAATATTAATATTTAACAAAGTTAAAATTACAAAAAGGAAACTGATGGATACTATTAATCCAACAACCTATCACAATCATCACTAATCACTATCACATATCACAAATCACAAATCACATTTGAAGAAGTGTATTGTATGCGAATATGCATTTTGCAAAAATAATGCAACTGCAAAGTGGAGTAGAGTAGGGGATAGCAAATATCCGTCTTTTTTCTAGTAAAATGAATACTGAATTACAATAAGCAAAATACATAAAAGTGAAACTTATGGGCGCTAAAACAGATACTTCAACAACGAAGTATGAAATACGAGCAATATTCGAAATCGAAGGTGTCGTTGAGAAACCTGATATTATCGGTGGAATCTATGGACAAACCGATGGACTCCTTAGTGAGAATCTAGATATTCGTGAGCTCCAAAAGACAGGTCGTATAGGAAGAATTAATGTTGAACTGAAAAGTAGAGGAGGGAAAACAACAGGTAAAATTATTATCCCTTCAAGTCTTTCAAGGATGGAAACAGCAATTTTAGCAGCGACAGTTGAAACAGTAGATCGAGTTGGACCATGCAGTTGTAAGGTTAAACTGGAAGAGATTATTGATGTTAGAATAAATAAGAGGCAGTTAATTGTTGATAGAGCTTCTGAAATAATCCGTCAATGGGATCAAAACGTTAGTCCATTCTCATCATCAATTACACTTGAAGTTGAGAAGTCAGCTAAAACAAGTCAAATCCTTAGTTTGGGAGAAGAGGGTTTTAGTGTAGGACCTAGTTTTGAAAGACAAAAAAAGGTTGTAGTAGTTGAAGGGAGAGCTGATGTAGTTAATCTTCTAAAATACGGTGTTGATAATACAGTAGCAGTAAATGGTACTAGTATCCCACCAAAATTACTTGATTTAATAAAGAAAAAGACAGTTACAGCTTTTCTTGATGGAGATAGAGGAGGAGATTTGATTCTTAAAGAATTACTTCAAGTAGCTAAAGTAGATTATGTAGCAAGAGCTCCTAAGGGAAAAGAAGTAGAGGATCTAACTAAAGAGGAAGTAGAAAAAGCTCTAAAGGAAGTTGTTTCTCTAGACAACGCTATTTTCCTAACTGGAAGTGATGAAGGAGTAACTGTTAAGGATTTTCTTGATCAAGGCAAACCAAAGAAAAAAGAAAAAACTCGACTTTCCAAAGCAAAAAAGGTTCTAAAGAAGAAAGAACCTGAACCTAAAACAAAACCAACTAAAAAACCTGCTGAGAAAAAAGTAGTGGAAAAGACAGTCTCCAAAACTACTATTAAACCCTCTATTGAACCAAAAAGTAAACCTGTTGGAAAACCTACTAGACCACCAACTTCAAGACCACCTTCTTCAAGACC
>JAGLTP010000184.1 GCA_023135215.1 Candidatus Heimdallarchaeota archaeon | reverse complement strand
TGAAAGAAACTTTATTAGAAAACAGAATGAAGTTTCTTTAGTCAATAAGCTTCTATATGCAAGCTAAAAAAATATCAGAAGGAAAAGATGGTCTGAATGGGGAAGTATACTAGTAACGTGTTTTCAGTATTATTGATTTTAATGTTTATTAATTCATTAGTTTTTTATCAACTAAATATGCCAGAAGAGCAGCAATTGAGTAATTTTCTAGATAGTTCCTCAATCTCCAATCGAGAAAAAATAAATGATAAAGGAAATAATCTCAATGACAAAGACTCAAACAGTAGAATTCGTCAAGAATTGATTGAAGGAGATTTTAAAACAATTGGATATTTCGCTTATGATGCTTTAACTGCTTCACTAGATGATGATGGTCCTAGTTATGAGTGGGTGGAGTATGATGATATACCTGGACATGATATATCAGGTTCAGTTCGTTCCAGATTTGCAGTAGGTACAAACATCGGAACAAACCATTGGCCCACTGCAAACTACGAAAAAACTCTTGGAATAGATATGTGGGCTCCTAATTATAATGGAACCATGTTCAGTCCAGTATTTGTTCAAGAACATACAATAAAAGGTAAAGTATATTTTCTTTTGAATATCCATCGAGATTTTGATTTACATCCTTCTTATGACCTTGTTCAATTAAATTACACGGTAACTCTCTGGCATCATAATAGTACAGATTATTCAAACACTTACATTACTCATGAAGAGTATGAAACCCCTGATGCTGGAGGAGGAGAGTACTTTACTGATTTTACTCTCAATGCAACTATTCCTAGTGAAAAAATTATCCCTGCTGGAGATAGATTAAAGGTTACTTATGAGGTTTCAATTGATAATATCTCTGTTGAAGGACACACAACCTTACAAGTGGATCAACGCTTTACCACCAGTGTTAATTGGGATATAGTTGATGGGATTTATACTAATAGTTATTCATTAACTGGCATAGATCAGACTCTTGGTGTTCAGCTCTATATGAAATCAAATGAGTTTCCAGATATAGATCTCTATAATGCACTAAACGAAACAGTTTATCAGAATGCTCAAGTGATGACTATTGATGTTACAGATGGTTCAATAAGTGAATTCCGATGGGATGGTGGGGGTTGGAACAACTTCGATGATTCAACTACAACTGAAGTTCCCACATCTCATGGCTGGCATGATTTAGAGGTAGTAGCAAGTGATCCAGTTTATAATAATACACAAACCACCTACTATCAAATCGGTTATGATGCATCTATTATTAACATTGAATTACATGCACCATATACCAATGGATCAGTAGTTGAAAGTGGATCCTTACTTAATTTCTCAGCATACTTTGTAGACACAGTAACGTATGAATGGGATCAAAATGGGACACAGTTTCCATTAGTAGACCCGTATGATATAATCACACCTATGTTTGAAGAAGAGCATAATCTGACGATTAGAACAACAGATTACTACACGAGTGAAACCTTCATTTATTTCTTTACTTTCGATGCTGATCCACCCACTATTCAGTTAGATAATGTTGTAAATGGTTCCACGTATGCCCCACTAAAAACAATCGATGTGGAAATCTTTGACACAACAGGAATTAAAAACGTTAAGTATCATTGGGACTCCGACGCCAATACTACATGGAATCCTTTTTCAGGAAACATCTACAGAACTAATCTTCCTATTACTGATGGGAATCATTTCTTGTATGTTTATGCTTTCGATAATTATGGTCATTCAGACAGTAAAGTTTACTATTTCTATGCAGATAGTAATGTCTTTTTGGTGGAGCTTCAAGATTTAACTAATGACTCGTATTACCTTGGAGGAGAAACAGTAAAGGTTACTGTCCAAAAAAGTAATGGAACTGCTCGATATGTGTGGGATAGTGGAATAATAGAAGATGGATCAATAATTAGTTCAACTTTGACCTTAGAAGGATCTGAAGGAATTCCTTTAGCTGCAGGATCACATAATTTGACCGTAATAACTTTTGATATAACAAATGTTCAACATGTATTTTATTTCAATTTCATAGTTGACCATGAAGCACCAGTAATAGATACTGATATATCAATATACAATAATAGCAGATTCTTAGAGAGTCAAATATTCATATTTAATATAACAGATAATCATGTTTCAGGATCAAATCTAACCGTACTGATTTCCATAGATGGTAAGGCTAATGAACTATTAAATGATTATCAATTAGCTTTGACTTTCTTTGAAGATGGTCAACATAGCTTCTATCTATATGCCATTGATAAAGCAGGTAACATAGATGAAAAATTCATTGAGTTTGTAGTGGATACAACTAAGCCAGAAATAAGTGTACTAATACCAGAATTATATGATAATACAGGTGTCGATGGTAACTTGTATGTTCCCTACAATGCAGAAGTAATTGTGATATTTAGTGATGATGACCCTCTAGTAACTACAACATATGCTTGGGATACTCCACCATATGTACCATTTAACAACAGCTTTTATTTGGATTATACTGATGGTCAAGCTATTCTACGAATAAAGGTTTCTGATTCTCTTGAAAATACTCTAACCTATCAAATAACTCTCATTA
>JAGLTP010000183.1 GCA_023135215.1 Candidatus Heimdallarchaeota archaeon | reverse complement strand
AACTTAGGCTATAATGGGTTATGGATAAAACAATGAAGGAATTGGACTTAAGGATCGAATTATCAAAACTACAATCAACAGATCACCTTTGTAGTATTTATACTAGTGAATTCTCCCTCTTTTCAATAATTAGTTAATTTGTCAGTGTTTCAGCAAAATCAGAGAAGATGTCACAGCTGAGAGAATTGGAAATATCAGCTTGAAATGAATTTATCAATAATTGTTTAGTGTTTTCATAAACATTAACATAACTGTATATATCCTCAATAGAATCAATATTGTTTGTAGCTTCAATTATTTGAGCAAAAATTGATTTATCTAAAACTTCTGATTTTGTTGTTATAACTATACTTATGTTTGGTTGTGAGAAAGTATACACTTTTAGATTGTTATAAGTTATCTCCTCGAGCATTTCTATTATGTTTGATTCGGAATTTTGCCATTTTTTGAAATAGGTGCTAATTATATCAGAAGAGTTATTACGATTTACTGTATTATCATGAATGTGTATGGAGAATTGATCTACTTTCATAAACAAATCTAATGTTAGAATTTTAGTGTTAATATTCTTCTTATCAATTAAATTCTTGACTATTAACCAATTCATGGCATCTGAGATATATTCACCTGTTTTCACTGAAACAAAGAAAAATCTAAAAGGTGAATCTAGAGCCTTGGAAGTCATCTCATCTAACCTAAAACCACTGACTATTTTATCCATTGTTTTTTCCTTATCCTCAACCAAATCCCATTTATTCGCTAGAAAAACTACTGGTAATCCTTTATTTTCAATCCATGCAAAGCATTTCCAAAACCATTCGGCGCTTTCAAACATTGTATCCAAATTAGACGCATCAAAGATATAAACAAAAGCAGAAGCTTGTTTAATGTAATTGAGCCAGATATTTTTTCTAAAAACCATATGACCCCCCATGTCCCAGATTTGCAAAGGATAATCTCTATAGGTGGCAAATTCGATATCAACACCATAAGTTGGCTGAGGTGTGACATAAGTACCTGTTAGTAATCTTTGAGTAAAACTTGTTTTACCTGAGTTTTGTAGACCAGTTATTGCAATAGTTGTTCTTTGCATTTCACTTGCTTCCTTTATTCCTTTTTAAATTACGAACTAATGCAATGTTGATAACTTCTTCAAACTGCGATCTATGGTCCTTAATTTGGGAATATTCTGATTTGATTAAATGAGTAATTGATGCAGCAACAGTTTTCAAATCTTCAGAAGCAGCATCTTTATCTGATAGTATAACTAGGCTAAATGATTTCTCAATGAAAATATGTGTATTAACGTAGTCAGAAACTATGAGATTTTGTTTAATTCCAACGTCTCTCATTTGTTGTATTCTGCTGGTGAAAGAATCATTAGTCTTATCATACTTATCTTCCTCTAACTCATTTTCATAAACTAACTGATTCTCTTGATTGTAAATATAGATATTTGAAATCTTATTTTCTGTTTTCAATGAATCTACAAGCTTTTCAAATAACCAGAAAATAGCAGAATTGACATTATCACCTGTTTTCGCTGAAATCTCAAATATTTGAAAAGACCTTTTTGGATAATTTGACATTTTATCAAGACCAAATTTCCTGATAATTTCATCTAAATCTAAATAATCTTCATTCTCATTTTTCAGATCAATTTTATTTGCTAGAAAAATCAGAGTTGCCTTCTCAGATATCCATCTTTGAATATACTCAAACCACAACCTTGCTTCTTGTAGCTTATCCCTATCAAAAATATCAAAGACGAATATTACTCCATTTTCTAAAGTTGCAGAATGAGACCAAAGTGAATCTCTGAAGTTCAACTGACCTCCAACATCGATAACTTGGAATTTTAAACCTTTACTATCAAAAATATCAATATTCATTCCGATAGTTGTATGTGTTTCTTCAAATTCTTTTCCAGCCATTGTTCTTAATAAGGTGGTTTTTCCAGCATTTTCTAGGCCTAAGACCACAACATTGACAGGTAGATTGTTGGTTGTCACTTAGTCACTCTCATTTACATTTATTTCAATCACATTTCTTTTATCTTGAGAAAAGGAAGGTTTCTCTAAAAGTTCAATAACTTTGTATTTGGGTATTTTTTTACGATCGTAAGAATCAGATTTTTGTGAAATTGAATTCCCA
>JAGLTP010000182.1 GCA_023135215.1 Candidatus Heimdallarchaeota archaeon | reverse complement strand
GACCTCCAAGAAGAAACGAATTCTTCGGTGAGAAATACGGTTTTGAGAGGGATTTTACTCCCAAAGAGCAAGGAGTTGGATCAAGTGCTCCTCGCTACAGGGGAATTGAAATGGCACTCGGTAAGAAACCATTCATAGCTGATATGGAAATCAAAGGGATGCTTCATGGAGCCTTATTGCTAAGTGAGTATCCAAGAGCAAGAATCAATAAAATTGATACAACTCAGGCAGAATCAGCACATGGTGTTGTAAGGATTTTCACAGCAGAAGATGTTCCAGGTAAACGTATAATTGGACATATTATTCCAGATTGGCCAACTTTTGTTGCAGAGGGAGAAACAACAAAATACATCGGGGATGTTTTAGCGATTATAGTAGCTGATTCTATGCTTCACGCTAGAGCAGCTTTAGAGAAGATTAAAGTTGAATATGAGGTTCTTGAACTGATTGATGACCCTGAAAAAGCTCTCTCTCCAGAAGCTGTAAAACTACATGAAAAGGGTAATTTACTTGGGCACACTTTCTTTGGAAGAGGAAATGTCAATGAGGTTCTAAGTAATTCTAAGTATGTGATAAAAAAACAATTCAAGACACAAAGAATCGAGCATGCTTTTTTGGAAGTGGAAAGCTCTCTCGCTTTACCAACAGAAAAGGGTGTCCATGTTTATAGTCAAGGTCAAGGAGTTCATGAAGATCAAAGGCAAATTGCTGAAGTACTTGGATTAAATGGTGATGATGTTATTGTAGAGCTGGTTACAAATGGTGGGGCTTTTGGAGGAAAGGAGGATTTATCCTGTCAAGCTCAAACTGCAATAGCTGCTTATCTGTTGAAGAAACCTGTAAAAATAGTACTAACAAGAGAACAATCCCTCAGAATGCATCCAAAAAGACATCCAATGACAATGGACTATGAAGTAGGAGCAGATGAGAATGGTAAATTTACAGCAGTAAGATTGAAGCTTATAGCTGATTCAGGAGCTTATGCTTCATTGGGTGCAAAAGTAGTTGAACGAGCAGCTGGTCACTGTTGTGGTCCATATTATGTTCCAAATGTAGATGTAGATGCAAAAGCAGTATATACAAACAATCCTCCATGTGGAGCAATGCGTGGATTTGGAGTGAATCAAACTTCATTTGCTATTGAAACATGTCTTAATTTGATTGCAAAGAAAATGAGGGATGATGGGATTGAGATTGATGATTACGATATTAGAGAAAGGAATATTCTAAGAGAAGGACAAAGATTTGCGACTGGGCAAATTATGACTAAGACAGTTGTTGGAATGCAAAAGTGTCTAGAT
>JAGLTP010000181.1 GCA_023135215.1 Candidatus Heimdallarchaeota archaeon | reverse complement strand
ATGAGTATAGCAAAAGATACATCAAATAATGATAGCGAATATTTTGATCAATGGAATTATGAATTTGAAGTTCCTCAGATGTATACTGAAATCAAAATCAATGAAGACGGTTCAATAGACATAGTCTATGAGATTGATTTTGTAAATGGAGCTTCCCGAACAATCGATATCATCGATATCGGATTTCCGAATATTTACTATAAACTTAATTCGGTTAAAGCATGGTTAGACGGGGAGGAAGTAACAGACGTTAGAAGAAGTGAATACATAGAAATTGGGGTGGAGATCCATTTGGATAATGTGGGATATATTCCTGCTTATGAATCTGCTACATTACAAGTAGAGTGCAAAAACCAAAAAATGGTTTTCCCCGATGAGACAGAAGGTCGTGCTTCAGTAGTCTTCTTCCAAACTTGGTTTAGTAGCCAATTTACCTCTGGTTTCACAAATAGGACCGTACGTTTCTATTTTCCTGATGATTTAACTGACACTTCTGAGGTTCAACAAAGAATAGATTTTGGATCAGCTTTTACGTATGGTAGCTCTTCTGAAGGACCCTTTGTACAATTTAATCAGGCAGCAGGATCACCTTCTTCATCTTATAAAGTTGGAGTAGCTTTTCCAGAGGAATATGCTAAAGTATTTGATCCTTTCTGGACATTACAAGTCTTTGGTACTATATATGAAAATATGGGGACAGCAGTTTTTGTTTTAATCATTTTTGCGATTATAGCATTAGTTTTCATAAATAAAATAAGAAAAGCAAGAAAATACCTTCCTCCCTCCATCAGTTCATTAGGTGGGGGAGTAAGGGAAAATCTAAATCCTTCTGCAGTGGCTATTCTTCTTGAAAGACCTCTTACTCAAGTGGCTTCTCTGTTACTCTTTGAAATGATGGAAAAAGGATATGTCTCAATAAAACAAAGAGCTCCTTTAAGATTGGATGTATTAATTGGTGAAACCAAGATTACATCACTACCAAAATACCAGCTATTGGCAATAAAAGGGATTAAGAGAAGAAATGCGGATGATGAGAAATTTAAGAGAGGATCAAAATCTGGTGCTATTGAACCAGAACCTATTCATCAAGCTGAATTAAAGAAATCAATTGAAGCTTTGATTAAAGAAGTAACATTGCAAATGAAAGGATTTTCAGCAAGAAAGACTAGAAATCATTATGAGAAAATAGTTGAAAAGGCATGGCTAGATATGCAAAAATCAAACCCTGAATTACAAAATGCTTTTCTGTGGATTATGGTTGATGAAAATTATGAAGGAAGGCTCGAAAAAGATTATGATACATATTATTACCCACATTGGTACGCTAGAAATTACTATTTCTACATAGGAAGGTCTTATAGTGGGTCAAGTACTCGAGCTTTCAGAAGAATTACGACTACTGGAAAAATCAAAACTATGGCACCAATTCGAAGCTTCTCGAGAGGTGTTATAAATAAGCCAAGTTCATTTCATAAATCAATTCAAAGAATAACTCGACC
>JAGLTP010000180.1 GCA_023135215.1 Candidatus Heimdallarchaeota archaeon | reverse complement strand
TAAAAAAAGAGCTTGATGATTTTTGGATACTTCTCGAAACAAATGGGTATGGGTTAACTCCTCAAAACCTAGAAGCGTATGCAGCAGGAGGTGTTGATGCCTTCTGGTTAGATATTAAAGCTTATTCTGAAGATATTTATAGAGAACTTTGTGGAACAAGTAATGAACAGATTTTAGACAGCGTTCAAAGAATAATAGACCTTGGATTTACTTTAGAAATTTTAACTTTATACATCCCTTTCTTTGTTGAAACTGATGAGCACGAAAAAATAGCAGAATTAATAGTAAATATAGACCCATCCATCCCAATTACTTTACTTGCTTTTTTCCCAAGTTATAAACTAAGTAGTCCTTTATATAGAGCACCAATGGTTTCAGAGATGGTTAGAAGTTTCAAAAAAATGAAAGAGGTTGGAGTAAAAAATCTGCGAATTGGTAATCTTGGTGTTTTTGTTAAGGAAAGAGAAGATTTAGAGTATATGGAATCAAATCTAGGAAAAAACTTCTGACAATAATCAATAATATACAAGGGAAAATAAAAAAAGAAAAAAAAATTATTTCGTTCTTTCTAAACAACAGAAACTTTCTTTGGTTTAAGTACTATGGCAAGATATATTTGTTTCCCAAATTCTTTGGAATTAGCTTGAATAGTTGATTTCTGTTCTTTGATTACTTGTTTGCAATTACATGAATAGTCCTCGTCTAATGAGAAGAAACAATCAACTGAATAATGATCAGAGCTTTTATTTGCTGAAGGAGTATCTCCAGCTGTAGCATTAATTAATTTATCAGCCCACCATTGATTAACTATTATGTAATCTATTCGGCCCCAGTATTGTGGTTCCCAATAACCAAAACTACAACCTTTTTTATTGGGATTTAAGGTTCTGTAGGTATCTGTGAAGTTATGTACTTTGCTTGAATATTGCCCCCAAGTTGGATCTTCAGGATTTAGAATCATTGTTAAAGGACCATCACCAAGATTACCCATAGGAACTAATTCTGGATCAGCAGTGTCTACTGGTGAGAAAGCATTGAAATCTCCTCCCCAAATAATGGGAACATCACCAAGATCATCAAGATAGTTGATAATACCCTCTGTTTCATTCCTTCTCATAGTAGGTTCGTCTCCAGTATTATTACAACATTTACCATGATAACCAATAACATGAGTTTCTAATCCATTAATATCGATAACAGCATCACAGAAATCATGATGATAATGAAACATAGTACCATCATCAAGTCTATAATCTTTTATTTGGTGGAATTCAAGTATGGGATATCTACTAATTACAGCTTCACCATCTGTTACCGAAGGGATGTCTTGTTCTGTACAACCATCGTATGGTGCTTCCATATAGTAATAACCGCTCAGTATTTTCATTGCTCTTATTAATTGAGCATTATCTCCATTATCCAATGAACCAGTTTCTACTAAAATTGCAATATCAGCATTTTCTTCTTTCATTACATCCAACCAACCATCTTGAGGACGGATTCCACCATTAAAGCCTTTTACTTCTCTCCCACTTTCCCATATATTATAAGCCATTACTTTGAATGCATCTGTTGGAGGAGAATCAATGAAGTTGTCAATTACGACATTCACGGTTTCAACTGCAGTTTTTTTTCCTTTTTCTTTAGCTTTGAAGACTATTTCATAAGGGCCATCATCGTATAATGTCGTATCTAAATCATATGAGTTTGAAGAGGAAACGAGTTCATCATCAAAATAGATACTAAAAGAAGCGTTTACTGAATCGAAACTCATTGTTAATTCAAGTTTCACAGTTCCTGATAAAATATCATAATATCTAGGATAAAAATCTTTAATTATTGTCTCATCTCTCTGGACAAAATGGGTTATGAGAACAGGAACAGTAATTACTACTGCAAGTGTAATTGCTAAAGTTATTATTATCTTCTTTTTCATGATATTCGATAGCTAGAAGAGTATTAAATTTAAAAATTTTACTCATTGACCTAGTATAGAAAATGTATAAAAGCTATATTGCATTAAAATTTTAATGATGAACAAACCAGTAGGAGCAATTATAATAGGAGCTGGAGGTAGAGGAGCTGATGTTTATGCAACTTATGCTTTAAGGTTTCCCGAAGAGATGAAAGTTATAGCCGTTGCTGAACCTATAGAAGAACGCAGAAACAGAATCAAGGAAAAACATCAGCTTAAATCAAATAAGTGTTTTACTAGTTGGGAGCTAATTCTAGAAGAGAAACAACTAGCTGATGTTGCAATTATTGCTACACAAGATCAAATGCATGCGGAACCAGCAATATTAGCTATGAAAAAGGGATATGATGTTCTGCTAGAAAAACCAATGGCAACAACAGTAGAAAAATGCAAGAGACTAGTAGAAGTTTCTGAAAAGACAGGTAAATTACTTCATGTATGTCATGTATGTAGATACACAGAATTTTATTCTGTAATACATTCGTTAATCAAATCTGGAAGAATAGGTGAGGTCGTTAATATTTCTCTTCGAGAAAATGTTTCTTCTTTTCATTATGCTCATTCTTATATTAGAGGGCATTGGCATAATAGAGAAAAAACTAGTTCCATGATTTTAGCGAAATCTTGTCATGATATGGATATACTGTTCTGGTTAATAGATAGTCCTTCCAAACGTATAAGTTCATTTGGTTCTCAAACTCATTTTGGTAGAGAGAATCAACC
>JAGLTP010000018.1 GCA_023135215.1 Candidatus Heimdallarchaeota archaeon | reverse complement strand
ATGCATCTTGACCATTAGGGAGTTTGACACGTGCAGAAACGTTACCTGCAGTTCCAATTATGAACTCTTTGTTTATCATATCTTTACAGATGTTTATTATTTGTTGACCTTGTACAGCATAGTTATGAAGAGAAATTTCAATATCTTCAAATTCATCTTTTTTATCTAATTGCGTTTCAACTGAAGCATATCCCTTCAATACTTCGGGATTTTTGACATTGTCAGGAATTTGATTGTTAAGAATCTGCTTTATTCCATTGACCATTAACATTGAATGTCTATGGTTTGTATCGAATGTATCTCCTCCAATGTGAGGAGTAACGATTACGTTATCTAGCTCAAGGAATTCATTATCCTGATCGACTGGTTCTATTGAGAAAACATCCAAAGCTGCACCACTAATTTTCTTTTCTTTGAGTGCTTCTAGCAGAGCATACTCATCAACGATTGAAGCTCTTGCAGTGTTTATAAAAAGTGTATGTGATTGCATCAATTTAATCTGTTCTTCCCCTATCAAATCATCTGTTTCGTCTGTAGGAGGACAATGAAGTGTAATTATATCTGATTTAGATAGAAGTGTATTAAGTTCAACTGATTCTCCGTTTATTGCTGTCAATCTAGTTTTATCTACATATGGATCATATACTAGAAATTTTACTCTAAAAGGAAGCAGAAGCTTCGCAACAGAAAATCCTATCTTACCCAAACCTACTATACCAACTGTTTTTTCCTGCAATTCGAAACCTTTGAACAGATTATAATATTTGATATAATCTTCAAACTCGTTAACTTCAAACTCGCTTTCAGAATGAAGAATACGCTCAACTGAATGCAATTTTCTTGCAAGAGCCAAAATTAATCCAATAGTCAACTCTGCAACAGATATTGTGTTTCTATCTGGAGCGAAAAGTACGGGTATACCTTTTTTCGTTGCAGTTTCAATGTCAATATTATTAGGATCTCCTCTAGTTGAACCAATTATTTTCAGGTCAACTTTTTCAATTACTACTTTTTTGACATTATCCCCCTCACAAATGAAAATCTCAGCACCTATCTCTTTTATTTTCTGAATAAGATCTTCATCCTTGAAATATAGATTCTTTGTTGTTCTCCAACTTTCGTAAACTATTTCATCCTTCAGGATCGCTTTAAGTTCATCGAGAGCTTCCGGAGAGAATTCAGCTGTAATATATGCCTTCATTTTCATCTCACTTCTTTAGAACATCAACTTTCTTAATTTCAACATGTTTTTCATTTCACCCTTGACTTCTAAACTACCACTTGAGTAAGCTTTAATCGGATTGATTTGTTTAGTCATCATCTTAACAAAAACTGTTGAATCCATTTTAACCTGAACTGCTGCATTCTCATCAACACCTTCAGACAATTCTAAACCTTCCTCACCATTAATCTTAAACAAGAAAGATTTGGAAATATCAGGAAATGTAATCATTAATGTATTATGCCAATTTTTGAAAGCTTTTTTGACCTTTTCAGTCTTATATCGATCAACAATATTCTGAATCCCATCTGTATAACTGAAATCAGAGGGGATTTGAGAAGAAGATTTAGTAACAGTTTTAGCAGCTTCAGGTACTGATTTTGCTGGTTCTTCTTTCTTGAGTGAAGGTTTCTCAGTGACAGTTTTATGCGAAACTGTCTCTTCAGTAGAGAGTATTTTTTCTGATTTTGATTGTGAATGGGGACGAATAATTTGTAATCTACTTTGAGATTCAGAAGATGATTGATCTTTTGAGATAGAACTTTCCAGTAGTTTAGGGAATATCTTCTTTACTTTACTAAAAAAAGATAAACTTCCAATGAATCCAAACAACAAAAGGGATATTCCTAAAACTGCAAATACAATCATGAAAACTAGGATTAAAGTAGCTTCTAATGAATTCGTATTTTCAAGAAGACTGTATTTAGATAACAGATATGTTGCTAGTCCCAGTAACCCAAAACCAGTAATCATAGATACTGCAAAAATCTCTGTTATGCCTTTAATTTTCACTTCTCTTCTCTTTTCTACCATAAAACTATCTTTATTTTGAAGTTTATAAGAATTATCGAGAAATTTTAAAATCAAAGTGCTTAAAAGTGCAGAATTTTCATTCCTGTGATTTTCAAATTTACTAACTTATTCAAATATGTTATTCCATTATTTAAGATTTTAGAGGAAAATTCAAAAAGTAATTACGCTGAATAAAATACCTAATTTAACCTACTCATAACCATAGAAAAAGAGGTAAAGATGACTAGAAAACTACTACAGATAGCTTATGCTTATAGAATTCCTGTCTTATCATCTCGCTCAAACTATTTATAGCTCATAGTTTAGTTATTTCAATGCCAAAAAATAGAGGGGAGTGGTTTAATTCATTATCCCATTTGTCTGCAGCTATAGGTATAATAGTTGGTTCAGTTTTTTTGATTAGTTTAGCCAAAGGTTTAATCGATTATGTTGTCATTTCTATAGTTTATGGTGTTTCTCTTCTATTTCTTTTTTCAGCAAGTTTTTTGTTTCACTTCACCAAGGAAGACGAATTAGGAATTAGTTTTTTGAGACAATTGGACCATATAGCCATTTACGTAATGATAGCTGGATCATATACAGCTATAGTGTATATCTACTTTGAAACCTATATTAAATGGATAATAATTGGTGCACAATGGGCAATAGTTGCAATAGCAATTCCAATAAAAATTTTAAAGATTAATATAGGAAGATGGTTAGATATTTCAATCTATATAGCAATGGGTTGGATGCTATTACCCACAATAAAACTGGTTCTACAATATATGGATGTAACAGCAATAATATTACTTTTTCTTGGCGGTATTATTTACACAGTAGGTGCTATCCTCTATGCTATGGAAAATAATAATTCTCCAGGGAAAGTTTTTGGATTACATCAGATATTTCACGTATTGATTATTATTGCTGCAGTTTTACATTATTTGGTGGTCTATTTTGGATTACACTTGGTTTGATTTAATCCTAGCTTCTCGTTATTATTTCACGTGATATGGTGATTCTCTCATTTGTTTAGAGAGTTTCTTCAAAGTAAGTACTTGTTCAACACTCTTCTTTCCAAAAATATCATAGAGTTCGGAGGTTTTAAAACCATTTTCACTTGCAACTAAAATCT
>JAGLTP010000179.1 GCA_023135215.1 Candidatus Heimdallarchaeota archaeon | reverse complement strand
ATTGCAAGTGAGCTTCTAACCAATGTATATGAGAAAGGTTACAGAATCTCAGCTCATGCAAATGGTGATAGAGCAATTGAAATGTATCTAGATATAATGGAAGAGCTACAAAGAACATATCCACGCTCAGATCCTCGAAATAGGGACATTCATTGTACAGTAATCAATGACCAAATAGTGAAACGAATTAAGGATTTAGATTTACTCCCTTCAATCTTTGGTCCTTACGCATATTATCATGGAGATAAACTAATACCAGCATTTGGAGAAAAAAGATTAGAGTCAATGTTTGCTGCACGCTCGTTTTTGGACGCTGGAGTGAAAATAGCAGCTCATTCCGATCACCCCTGTGCACCTTTTAATCCACTCATGGCAATACATGCACTTGTGAATAGAACAACTAAATTAGGGAAACCAATTGGAAGGAGTCAGAGGATATCTGTAATTGAAGCATTAAAACTATATACAATCTATGCAGCATACCATTCATTCGATGAGAATATGTTAGGTTCAATCGAAATTGGAAAATTAGCTGATATGGTTGTTTTAAGTGATGATATCCTTACTATTTCCCCAGAGCAAATTATTGATGTTTCAGTAGAAATGACTATCATAGAGGGAGAAATTGTATACAGAAAACAATAGTCTAAATAATTATTAAGTAGTGCTAAATCTTCAAAACATGAATGCTCAAAAGAATCAAGATTCTTTAAGAATTGTTATTACTGGTGGTTCCAGCGGGATAGGAGAAGCTGTGGCACTAGAAATGGCAAAAAGTGGTCATCGTTTTTATCTTACTGGAAGAAATGAAGGACGACTGAAAAATGTTTGTGACACTTTGGAAAAATTAGGCTGTGAAGCTTATTTTGGTACTGGAGATGTTGGAAATGAAGAGGATGTTGATACTCTATTAGGTGATGTTATGTCTAAACTTGGGGGTATTGATGTTATTTTTGCAAACGCAGGTATAGGTTATTTTGGAAATCTAGAAGATTTAACAATAGAACAGTATGATAAACAGTTCAATACCAATGTTAGGGGAGTATTTCTTTGGTTGAATAGAACATTGCCTTTACTAAAAGATCAAAACAGTGGACAAGTGATCGTCACATCTTCAGACTTGGGCTTGAAGACTGGAGCTCGATGCTCTCTTTATGCAGCAACAAAACATGCTGTTCAAGCTATGGTTTGGTGTTTAAGAGATGAATTGAAAGGAACAGGTGTGAAAGCTGCAACAATAAATCCTGGATCGGTTGATACACCATGGTTCAATGGAAAACAAGTTGATCGTTCAAAAATGCTTACAGTGCAAGATGTTTCAAAGGCTGTTCGTTTCCTAATAGATCAAGAACCAACATCAAACATCGATCATATTCACTTGATGCCAGGTAAAAAATAGAAAATTGTGTCCTTATTGTTCAACTGCATACAGTTTCTTTAGAAGAACTTCTCTTGCTAATGATTGAAAACATCTCTTTACTCCAATCCCTTCAATTGCTATAGTTTCATAAACAGGTATATTCGTTC
>JAGLTP010000178.1 GCA_023135215.1 Candidatus Heimdallarchaeota archaeon | reverse complement strand
CATGAGTTCTGGATTTAAAGCATCTGCTATAAAAAGATCGTAAGTTATATTTGAATCTGTGTGTTCTTTGATTTTGTCAATCATTTTCTTAATTGCACTCTTAAAGCTAGTTCCAGCACCCACTCCAATCACACCATCTTTAGTATTTATCTCTGCAAGCGGTTTCATTTTTAGGAGAGATGCCATTATTCCTTTAGCTGATCCTTTTTTCACTCTACCAGATTTGAAAAGACTCTCCATATCAACTGCAACACCAATTGAATATATTTTCTCTTTTATACTATCCAAGTAAGCAATAATTTCTTCAACAGATTTTCCTTGTTTTAGCATTTTTATTGAATTATAGACCATGGATCCTTGAGATCCGGCTACAAGATTTGTTGGATAAATAGTTATTTTAATTTTATCTTTCACTTGTCTAACAATAATTCTAGCGACGTTCATCTGGCTTGATACTGTTGCAGCCAGACCTAAATATAATATCTCATCATAACCATCTTCGATTGCTTTGTTATATACTTCAAGCACATCTTTTCCTAAAACTTGAGTACTTGTTGGATAGGGATCAAAAGTAAGTAAGCGGTTAAGAAATTCTTCTCTGTTGAGTTCAGTTAGTTCTTTGAACTCCTTACCTTCATACATCACTATAGACTCAAAAATCCCAATGTCCTCCTTTTCATATGTTTCACGAGGAATTAAGCAAGAAGCATCTGTGATTAATTTAATCTTCACATCAGTTAAACAATATCAGATATTTAAAAGGCTTATTCATTATTAAATGGAAAAAAATGAAATTAAACTGTATCCTAAAAATGAAAAAAAGCGGAAAAGTATTATAAGCAACACATATCAAACCATTCTGATGAGTCTACCAGCTGAAGAGAAATTTACAAAGTTCGAACGAGCAAAATATGAAAAAGAAGCTTCAGAGCAGTATATTACAATGTCGGATGGCTCAGAAGTAAGAATACTTCAAACATCTGCTCCTGAGAAAACAAGAGAAGATTTTACTTTGTTAATGGTTCCAGGATGGGGATCTGTTGTACAAGGATGGGATGATGTTCTATTAGCTGCTATTCCTTATTTTGATATCGTTTATTTCGAATCACGAGAGAAGGGGTCATGTAAGCTCGCAAAAAAAGCTAAATGTGATCTGGACAGATTATCTTCAGATATTAAGGAAGTTATAGAACAGTTGAATGTAAAAAAAGAAAAACTAATTCTCTTTAGCTCTTCCTTTGGTTCTCTAATGGTCGCACACGGTTTAGCTCTAAACAAATTCGAAGCTTTTCTTACAGTACTTCTAGGTGCAGAAGCCAGGATAGATCTTCCATCTTTCACTAGATTTCTGATTCCTTGGTTCCCACCTTTTCTGTTAAATATCTTTAAACCATTAGCGAAATTCTGGATTAAGAAGATCAAAAGCGAGGACGCTGTACAAGCAGCTAAATATATTCGAGTATTCGAGGAAGCAGATGCTAAAAAATGGCAGAAAGTAGGGAAACATCTTGTTTTCAAATGGTTTTGGGATATCTATGAACAGGTAGATGACAGAGTTCTCTTAATAGGAATGGAGGAAGACAAATATCATGAACTTGATCAAATAAAAGAAATTTCAAAGCTGATGAAAAATTCATACTATCTAGATATGAAAACTAACAAAAATACCCATTCAACTATGATGGTGGATGTGCTTAGGGAACAGATTAAAGGATGAATTGAAACCTAAATTTGTTTAAGATATAGTAATCGTTATTAATTCTCTATTTTTATTATGGATGATGAATAAAACATCAGAAGATCCACTCAAGAAATTCATGAAAGCTAAATACGAAGAGATAGCAGTGGAAGAGTATATTACTGTTTCAGATGGTTCAGAACTAAGAATATTGAAGAGCAAAGCATCAGAAGAATCTAATGGTTATACATTACTCCTACTTGCAGGTTGGGGAACTATAGTTATAGGGTGGGATGAAGTACTTATGGAAGCTTCAAAAGACTTTGATATAGTTTACTTAGAAAGCAGAGAAAAAGGATCTAGTAAACTAACTAGAGGTATAAAACATGATCTTGACAGACTCTCTTCTGATATCCAAGAAGTAATAGAACTTCTTAATCTAACAGAAGACAAACTTATTTCATTTGGTTCATGTTTTGGAGCGTTATTAATAGCTCATGGTTTAGCAGAATGTAAATTTGATTCTTATATGACTGTTCTTGCAGGCCCTGTTTTACGACTTGAAATTCCTACTGGATTTTTAAGATATTTAATTCCTATTGGACCCGCTTTCATTTTAGATCCAATTAAACCAATGGTAAATAGATGGATAAGAAAAAAGAAGAGTGAGAATGAAGAACAAGCTGCTAAATACATCCGCGTTTTAGAAGAAGCAGAGGCAAAAAAATGGAAAAATGTTGCTAAAAGAGTAGCAATAAAAAAACATCTTAACACATATTCAAGAGTTAAAAACAAAGTTCTCATTGTGGATGAGGAAGAAGATCCTATGCACAATACAGAAAACACAAAATTGATACTATCAAAAATGGAAAATGCTATGTACGTTAATATGAAAACCAACAAAAATACACACTCTAAACCTATGGTAGATTTAATTAGAGAATATATACCAAAGTTCAAAAAATAGTTTATGAGAATAATTAAAGCACGAGATGAATAACAACTAATAGTTTTCTAGTACAATTGTTTGGCTTGTTCTCCGTTTTTGAAAACAACTACTTTTCCAGGTTCAAATTCCTTCCAATGAACATATTTTAGAATTGGCATGGAAGCTATTAAAGTAATAGGAGTTGTTTTTTCAGTTAAATCGATTTTAAACCTAAGCTGATCATCGCCACCCTCTAATACCGATTTGAATGGTGGTTGCAGAGTATGGTAATAAAGTGATTTGTATCCTGAATAAAAGGTATATGTTATTTCACCATCAGATAAAATGAAATTTAATCCCCCTTGTTTTGAGAGCTCTAAAGCTTTTTTCTCTATAGTTTGAGCAATTATTTTGCTGCTGTCTTGTCTTCCTAATCGTCTTAATTCATCCATTATTAAACAGAAAGCAGATTCTGAATCTGTATCTCCAGCAGGTTTGTAGAATTCTTGACTCGCAACAATATTTCTGTAGATTCTCAAGTGACCATGATGAGCAAATACCCATCTTTTATCAAAAAGCTCTCTGTCAAATGGGTGAGTATTCTCATATGAGATACTCCCGTGTGTTGCGAATCTAATGTGTGAAATGAAGGTTTTGCCATTTATTACATGTGGTGTAAGGGTTCTTGTATCAATTCTTAGTATTTTTTCCATATCAAGAGATTGTTTGAATAACTGCCATTCTCCATCTTTGAAAAAAGCATATCCCCATCCATCAGGAGATTTCTCTGTGAAACTAGAGGGAACTCTAAAAGAAAATTTTATTTCAACATCTTCTCCAGCATTGAATCCCGCAAGCTGTGCCATTATTTCACACTATGTAAATATGGATACGGATGCTTAAAAATGATACTATTGTCAAATCCAGAAGAAATTTTTTTCTATTTTTTCTTCTTTGATGGAAAAAGGGTCTCTTTTTTTGGCCATATATTGG
>JAGLTP010000177.1 GCA_023135215.1 Candidatus Heimdallarchaeota archaeon | reverse complement strand
ATTCGCACTGTAATCGTGTCTCAAAAAGTCAGTCTTGAAGAGTGTCTAGTTGATGGTGATACTGGTGTTATCACAAAATTCTGTGTTGATTATTTCAAGAACTGTGACTTTACAACAGATTATAAAATTGAAGCGGTTTGTCAAAATGGTCTTGCAAAACTCTTTTGTGGATATTTCAAAGGTCAATATGGGATTGTAGCAGTAGAGATTATTGGGTTATATCCAAATGAGGTTGAAGATATTGAAAACGACCTCATCTTAGTTATTGAAGAAAAAATCAGAAGTATTCCAAGAAAAAAAGGACTACAAAATTTCAATTATGAAATAGGAACAAACAGAGTTGTACTTCGTTTTTACGCCTGTGAAACTGAAGTATGTGACGAAAAAGAAGGTATTTTACAGTCTTTGGAAAAACTCTCACCAGCTCTCGAATTTCTTGCTGATTATTTGCGAAAAAGAAGAATTAGATAGAGTTAAAGTGATATAACAACATCTTTTGCTTCTTTACCACTCATAAATTCGATATCTATCCTACCAACTTTTATTCTATTAATTGATTTCTCTGTAAGCTGTTTCTCCATAATTTCTTTTGGATTATTATCTAGTTTTTTTATCATATTAGTTAAAGCATGTTTTTTTTCCTCAAAATCAGTTAGAAAAACAACTTTACCTCTGAATTGTACAGTAGCATACAAATGATCACACGACCCCTGAATATAGCCTTTATCTATTAGAGCTTGTCCCCAAACAATATTGTTTTTTTCTAAGACTTCGATCTTTTTTCCTTCTTTTGCACAATGAAAGAAAAGACAATGTTGCTCAGAATCATAACCATGACTTAAGGTCACTAAATAAGGTTCATTTTCTTTACACATTGCGATTGTAATATGTTCAGAGATCTGAAGTATTTTTTTCATTAAATTGATATCAGTAATTGCTTTCTCCTTTCTTCTAATTCCTTTCATAAAATACACCTACATCATTTGTTTTTTCCTTACACAGGGAGAGTATATGTTGTTACTCCTATAATTAAAAGGATAGCTCCTGTTAACTTAATATACGGACATAATTTCATCGGTAGGATAGATGTTTTAGCTCCTGTGAAGAAAGATAAAAATGCCATTATTATTAACATTACTGCACAACTGAGAATGCCTATTCCGAAGGCTAATCCTTCTAAATAACTGAATATTGTTAAGAATAAAGGTAGCAATCCAAGAAAACAAAGTGTTAAACCCTCTGCAATCCATTCCATGGTTATTATTTTCTTATTATCTCCTGAAATATCTCCGAAACCTTCTACAATATTCTTTGTTGGGAAGAGATGACCTACTCCCCAAAGAAATATAATTATTGAACCTACATATAGTAAAGCTATTGTCGACATTTTAATCACATGAAAACAATCAAAGATGCTTAAAAAACTAATGTAAAAATCAAAGAAGTTAATAAGTGTTCATACTTTTTCATTAACATGAGAATTCTTGGAAACTGTGGTCAATGTGGAAAATCTATTCAAGCAACAAACAAGACCTGTGGTGCAAGTTATGCTGTTTGTAGGCAATGTAAGATGCTAATTCACCCTCATTGTTTAGGAGAACACAGATTGATGCACAGAAATCAAGCTAATTATGTAAAATACGTCATTAAGAAAGATGATACATCTTTTATTTCAAAAATCTTCAATAATGTTAAAAGTCTTTTATCTACTTCAAAGGATTAAATAAAAAAAAAGTAGAGAGAGTTATGTCTCTATTACTGGGAAGTATATGTCAAAAGGAAGCTTATTACCATCTTGTTCCAAAGGATCTAAACTATGTTCTAAGCACTGATGTTTACCAACATCGTATTTATCACTGTTTTTTATCCACATATAAAGCTCTTTCCAAGCTTCTCCAAGCTCTTGAACTCCAAAACAACCCTTCACTACAAATAATCCTTCTGGAATATTTTTTACTACTACATCATCATCGACGTCAAACTCTTCATCTATTGTCATCCAGAATTCATATCCATATGGATTGTCCTTACCTACAATAAATTCACCTTTGTCATGATCAAATTTAGGATCTGGATTGTTAAATCCGAAAACTTTGTGTTTCTCTTTATTTTCATACAAACCTTTGGGGTTTGCCCATTCATAGATTTTTCTTCCAGCTTTTGTTTCAGGATCTCCGAGAAATTCTCCCATTGCGTGGAAAGAAACAACTCTCATAGCTGGTAAAGTTACTATTCTAAATTCATCTTTTACCATTTCTTGTTCACTACCTATTACTGTGTATTTCTTTATTAGCGTTTCATAACGCATTCTCAGGGTTTCTTGTCTTTCTTGTTCTCTAACTTTTATATCTAGAAAAACCTTAGCAGAAGCTTGAAATAAATCCTCACCATCAACTGAGATTCTGTAACAACCTCTGTTTTCTCTTTCAACAAAAGCATAGTCAACCAACATATTTAGATGATTAGCTAAAGTAGTTTTCTGGATATCCATTTCATCCAATAAATCTTTGAACTCCTTATCCTCGACCAAAAGTCTTGCAAGTATTTCAAGTCTAGTTGGATGATCTAAAGCTTTATGCAAATTTGCTATCTCTTCAAGAGATTCTAGAACAAATAGCTTCAATGCTTCTTTTGAACTAAAAGACATTTTACCCATGATAAACACATCTTCTTATATCATAAACTTAGGTAGATGAAATTATGAATACTGGAACAACGGAATTTATGAATATATAATTTGTGGCATGAAATTTAATGTGACGTTTGATGAATTAAATAAAACACACTTTCATTAACAATACTGACACTTAAAGAAAAAGACAAACAGTTAATTTTATAATTATTTTTGTCATAAAGGGCAATACTTATGAAGAATTAAACATAGATAAAGGTAGGGACATTGTACTTAATTTTCCGTCTTTGAGGGCGCTAATTGGCTCAAAAGGGGATTAGAAGAAAAATGGGGGAACAAAAACGGAGGCTAAGAAAATTGTATGAACTTAACTTTATTGCAAAAAAAACAGTTTTTATATTGAAATCACCTCACTTTATTAGTTTTAAGTGGGTGATTCATTGAATATTGCAATATTAGGGGCTGGGTGTGGTGGTCAGGCAATTGCTGGATTTCTAGCAAGCAAAGGAAATAAAGTGAATCTATACAATAGATCTCCAGAGAGAATTAGTCCTCTTTTGAATAAAAAGGAAATCCATTTACAAGGGGAAATACAGTCAGTAGGAGAGTTAAATCTAGTAACAACTGATATTTCAAAAGCTGTCTATGAAACTGATTTGATTATGGTCGTAACTACAGCTACCGGACATTGTGATATTGCAAAGGCATTAGCTCCATATCTTCAGAGAGGTCAAACAATTGTTTTAAATCCTGGAAGAACTTTTGGCAGTCTGGAATTTATGAAGACTCTTATAGACGGAGGTTTAGAAGCAGAGGTTAATGTAGCAGAAGCTAATACTCTAATTTATGCAACAAGAATGATAAGACCAGGCTTAAGTGAAATAAAGGGTATTAAAAAAACTGTTTCCTTATCAGTTCTTCCCAATCATCGCACTTCTTATGTAGTTTCTTTGTTAAATGAGAATTATCCTCAATTTTATGCTGTAGATAACTTCTTAATAACTAGTTTAGGAAATATTGGGGCAGTATTCCACCCAACAATCACCTTGTTGAATAGAGAGAGAATAAAAAAGAAGGAAGCTTTTGATTTCTATCGAGAAGGAGCTACAAGAGAAGTAGTTGAATATATGGAACAAGTAGACAATGAGAGAAGAAATATTGCGAGAAAATT
>JAGLTP010000176.1 GCA_023135215.1 Candidatus Heimdallarchaeota archaeon | reverse complement strand
TTCTTAACTATATTTTCTTTACAAAATGGATGACAGAGGTTTAAATTTCCGGGTTGTGATATAATCTCCCAGACCTTGGTAACTGTTGCATTTATAACAATTGAACTACCAACAATCCACCTAAATTTCAAACTCATGATGTTCAATCCATCTTAAGATATCCAATTTATAAATCTAGCATCTTCCTTTCAATAAGTTTCACTTCACAATCCATTAACGGTTTCTATGTAAATTAAACACTTTGGGGAAAACTTACAAGAAAATCTTTTATTCTCTGAATTTGTTACTTTTCTGATAGATTATGTTTTATGATATTAATGGAATTAAGTTGAACACTGTTTCTTTTGGCTCAGGTGAAGGAACTTTCTTAGGAATCAGTGGATTTGTAGCTGATTGGCATGTCTGGATGAATGTATTTGAACTGTTAAGTACAAAGATGAGATGTGTAGGCTACGATCATCGTGGTTCAGGAGAAAGCGTTGCTCTTCCAAAGACTATATCTAAACAAGCTTACGTTGATGATCTAATTAGTGTTATGGATAAATTGGGGGTAGAACAATGTATTCTAGGTGGAGAGTCTTTTGGCGGAACAGTAGCAATTCTAGCAGCATTGCAACATCCTGAACGTTTCAATGGTTTGGTGATTGTTGATACTTCTACTTCTAGTGCGGTACCTCTTAATGAAGGAGAGAATCAATTTATTAATCTAATAAAGTCAAATCACTTGTTAGCAATGCAGGAATTCATCAACAGCGTTTTTCCAGAGCCTGACATTGAACACTTAAAACGCTGGGGAGTTCGTATCTGTATGAAACCTAAACCTGAAGTTGCTGTTCGATGTGTTGAACTCGGAGCGGAAGGAGAGACTAATGTACCAGTTCAAAATATTAAAATTCCAACTCTTGTTATCTATGGAAACAAAGATTCTAATGCAGCAATAAAACACTGTACTTATCTAGCTAATACTATTCCAAATGCTACGTTAAAAGTAGTTGAAGGGGCAGGGCATGTTCCAATACTTACTCGTCCTTATGAAGTTGTAGAAGCAATTAGAAAGAAATTTTTCCTTTAGATTCGAAAATTTACAAAAGTGTGATTCCTACATCTTAAGAAACATAAATTGTTTCTTGCTTTTTATTTTTAATTTAAATAGATCATTTCCTGTTATTATAGAGAGTATTTTATCATCAGAATGAAT
>JAGLTP010000175.1 GCA_023135215.1 Candidatus Heimdallarchaeota archaeon | reverse complement strand
TGAAACCCTTTCAACGGCATTTGATAAATTAACTAAATTTAGAATAGAAAGTATGCCTGTTGTTGAAAGAGAGAACAATAAAGTAATATTAGGAATCATCTCCTTCAGAGATATTGAAAATAGATATGAAACCGCTCTCACTAAGCTTCA
This sequence comes from Candidatus Heimdallarchaeota archaeon, assembly GCA_023135215.1. The sequence goes on along the minus strand of JAGLTP010000175.1, from coordinate 8,987 downwards.
AAGTAGAAGAAAATTAACAATAGAGGAAATAGAAGATGATATTTGAAACTAAAGGAACTCCTTTCCATGAATTAGAAAACCTAGATTTTACTCTGGAAAACTGGCTTAAATTTTGGTACCCAAAAATATGCGAGTATCTAAATATTGATTCAAAAGAAGATGTTAGTGCCCTCACCTCAATCGCAGAATTATATCAGTCTAATTTATCTGAAAGCGATTTACAAGGAAAAATCAAAGCACAAGAAATTGTTATTCTCGCTCCTGGAGTAAATCTAGAACAAGAATTCAATACTTATCTCTCAAGCAATTCTATTACTGATAAACTTCTTATGTGTGCGGATGGAGCTACTTCTTTTCTAATATCGAAGAATATTATACCTGATTTTATAACTACGGATATTGATGGTAAAATTGAAGATCAAATATCTGCTCAAAAACAAGGTTCTACAATTCTTTTGCATGTACATGGAGATAATGCAAATTTAGTTGATGAGCATATCAAAAAAATCTCTAAGATGAATTTCTTGATCACAACACAATCCCAACCTGTAAATGGGACATTTAATTTTCTAGGGTTTACAGACGGAGATCGAGCTGTATGTTTATCTGCTCTAATGAAAGCAAGAAATGCTACATTAATAGGGTTTGATTTTGGTCAAACCATTGGTAAATTTTCGAAAGAGGATGTGCTTTCCGAAAATATGAAGCAAAGAAAACTGAAGAAGTTCACTATAGCAAAATCTATAATAAATTGGTGTGCAAAAACAGGTATAGAAATTAATTTCGTCTAAAGGAATTCTCAATTAAACCTTTTTGTTGTTTCTTGGAAAGAGTTCATATGTTGCTCCCATTCCCTCATATTCAAAAACCGTAACAGTAACTTGGTCAATGTTATCTTTCTTTAGTTCTTCATTATTTGCTAATTTCTTTACAAAATAATGGCTTAACTCTTCAACAGTGGTGTTTTCAATTGGTAACATGACAATATCGCTTTTTGGAAATTCATATTCTTTATCATAATGTGGGATACGGATTATCAGTTGTCCGTTCTTTTCCTTTAACTCGAGATACTTATTTTTCGTTGGAATTAGAATATAATGATCTAAGGAATCAACTATTGGTTGTAGAATACGTTTGATAATGTGAAAATCAATAACCATATTGTCTTTTCCTTGGTCTCCGTAAACGTTTATTAGAATTTTGTAGTTATGACCATGTAAGGGTTCTAAGATTTTCTGTCCAACAACAAAGTGAGCACACGAGAAGGTTAAATGGTCTCTACTAAGAAACAAATCATAGCTCATTAAAGATAAAAACCTAATGAGAATTAAAAATCCTTCTTTTTATTAATCATTTTTCTGAGCTTTCTAAAATAAATGATTCAAGCTCTTGTATTCCTAAATCGATATCAACTAAATAAACAAGAAAATCAGATAAAATAGAAGCAAATTCATTACGAAATTCCTTACCTAACTTTGTCAAATCATCATAGTTATTTATGTCATCAAGCCCCCAGGAAAGAACATCGCAAAGTTTTCCTATTTCGTCATCACTAAGATCATCATTTTTTTTCTGACCCTTTAATTGAATCTGTGATAATATCTTCTCGGCACTTGATACTTCATCTTCGAAAATAGAAACTAGAGGATTTATACAAATGACTAACATCTCATGTAATGTCATCTGAGCTTTATCTGCAAGATCAATTGCTTGGAAAGAGAGATCAGTTGTTTGGCTGATTAAGTCCTTCTGAATTTGTATATTTTCTAAATCTGATAGACCTGATTTATGTAATTGGTTGTATTCATCCTGTTTTTCCAGAACAAGAGCTAAATTATTCCTTATGTTGTTTTCAGTTGTTGATTCAGGAGAAGTTCTATAATAGACATCTTGCCATTGGTTATTTGTTTCTTCTTTAAGCCTAAAAAGATCGTTGGATCTTATAACTAAGCTATCGATTTTCTGAACTATAAGTTCGCGTTCGCTCATACCTTTTAGGAATGCTCTTTCCACTTCCTCTTTGAACTCTTCAGCTGCTCTGCTACCTGATTTAAGATAATCAACTAATGAACTTTGATAAAAGGTTCGTGCAAGCAAAGACATTGATGATAAGAGCGATGTTCTATGATTGTATAAACTATCCTCGTTTGAACTAAGAAAACGATCTATAGAGCTTAGCAGGCTATTCATTAATGTGTATATATAGCGGAGGGTTCTGTAATTTAGCCTGTCTAAGAACTTACCCAGAACCGTTTGTCTTTCAAGAACCGCCTCTATGTCTTCTTGCATTCGTGAGTAATTGATATTAATACTTAAATAAAAGCCTTATCTTTTAATTTTCTAAAGCAAGTGGGTTCTAGGGGTGTTTTTCTTAAAAAGATAAGTTATTTGTATAACTCTTTCTCTAAACTATTCCTCTAAAAACAGAAAAACACGCAGAACGACTATGCTTGACTAAGATTTTTACCCAAATAATTGATATGTATACACATTGAGTTCATCTTTGATTTCTGAACTTGGTTGATAGGGAAGAAGATTGAATCCAGACTTCTTAGTTTTCTGTTGAACTATGTGTTTACTTAAATCCGAAATAGAGTGAGTATCTAGATTAGCTACTTGAAGAAACTGTGCATCAGTTACTTCAAGCAAATCACCAGCTAATGGTTTCCCACCTAAATATTCCAATCTGAAAACTATGTACAAATCGGAGATTAATCCTTTTCCTTCTTTTTCATTAGTCATATGGCGTATTGCAAGTAGTTCTAATGCTTGAGTTTTTACACCAGTTTCCTCAAGCACTTCTCGTTCTATTGCACTGGTTAGGGATTCACCAAGCTCCACATATCCTCCAGGAAGTGTCCACAATCCCTCACTTACACCATACTTGTGTTTAACAAATAATATCCTGTCCTGATACAAACAAAGTCCCCCCACTCCTATTTTATGAAGACTGTGTTTAGCAATATAATCGCTATGCATAATTTACTATTCTTTCCACTTGTTAAAAATCTTAACTAATGCAATGTTATTTCTCAATACACCTTGCTAGCTAATCCTCAGCTATTCTTTTAAACCATATTTATGAAGTACTAATACTAAATATACAACTCACAGCAAAGAGTGAGGATCAGATGAAGGACAATTTTCTGAATAATCTATCCACGATGACTAAAACACGACCTTTTGCGATTTTTCAAGCATTTATTGTAACTATACTCTGGTCATCATCTTGGCCAATAATTAAATTCGGTTTAGAAAATGAAAACCTGCCTCCTTTCATTTTTGCAGGCTTACGATATGTTACTGCTTCAGTAATTCTTATTGTTGCAGTCCTAGTTTCTCCACGGCACAGAAGAGAGTTGAAGACTATAACAAAAAAATGGTGGCTAATTCTGATATTCTATGGACTGATTTTTTACACGCTAACCCAAGGTGCACAATTTCTTGGATTAGTTTATCTTCCTGCAATTACCGTTAGTCTTCTTCTTAGTTTTACTCCTATTCTGGTTCTCATCATAGCGGTTTTTACGATAAAAGAAAAACCTAGTTTTATACAAATTATATTTGTACTTACTGCTCTCGGGGGGGCATTACTTTATTTTATCCCCTCACTGAACCTAAACCTTACTACCTCTATTATAATTGGATTAGTTGTTGTTATTATTGGAGTTTTAGCAAATGCTTTCTCAACAATAGTTGGGAGATCTATCAACCAAAAGCAAGTACTTAGTCCATTAGTAATAACAGCCGTAAGCATGTTAATTGGTTCTATTATTTTACTTGTTGTAGGTTTTAGTGTAGAAGGCGTTCCAAGTATCTCCCTAACTGGTGTAGGATATATTCTATGGCTGAGCGTAGTGAATACTGCTCTTGCTTTTACATTATGGAATCATTCTATGCAAAGATTAAGAGCAGTAGAGATTTCAATAATAAACAATACTATGCTTTTCCAAATTACAATTCTAGTTGTGATTTTCCTTAGTGAGAGACCAACACCACTGGAATGGGTGGGTTTAGCAATTGTAGCGATTTCTGGATTGTTATTACCTTTGTTTAAATCGAAGGATAAAAAGAGTACAGAACGTAACGAGATTGAAGATACTCAGAATTCTGATGAATCTAAAGATCAAAAGGCTGATCTTAAACCTCAATTTTAAGCAAGTACCTTTAAGTAAGAAAAAATAAATTAAAGAAGAAAGAACTAATTCTTCTTTCTCCAGAGAACGATTATTCCTATTGTGAGAATACCAATTAAAACAAAAGCCCAATTATAGGGAACTTTGGTAGACAGCTCTGTGCTCTCTACAATAAAAACTATTTCTCGAACCTCGTCTTCTACTGATCCTTCTTCTTGATAAATCTGGTGCCAAGCATAGTTATGGTTCACATAAACTAATAATCCAGTTGCTACATTATATCTTATCTCTGTTGTTATATCCAAAGTTCTGTCTGTAGTGTCCCAATCCTCTGGGTCAGTATAATCGCTTTCCTTGTAAACTTCAGAATATACACGCTTAAGTGACCATGTATCCTTACTCAATTTGGAAGTTGTTTTCACCTTTAGCTGTATAGATTCAGAATATGAATGGAAATTAATTTCTGTTTTAGCATCACCAGTTTCTTGTTGATAGTTATTATGCAAAACCAGAATATTGTCATATGTTCCAGTGGAATTAGTAAAAGTAGTAGGCAATAAGAATTGTTCGTCAAACCAATCAGACCACATACCAAGATTTACCCAATCTGTGTCAAATAGACCAATTTGTGTTGTGTCATTAGTTACGAATTCATCATTTAAGTAAAATTCTACCCATATGTTTGTATCGTTATCAAATAACTGGTCAGGATCTCCAAGTGCTGTAGCATTTACGTCTTTTAACAGTGTAACATTGATTCTATCTCCTTGTTTTAAAACTTCAGTAGGACCATAATCCAAGAATGAAGCGCTTACAGAACCAACTGTTGTCAGAGTTGTTACTTGCCATTCATATGATGTTCCAGCTTCTAGAGTCAATAAATAACTATATTGTCCCTGAATGGATGGGATGAATGAGACGAATAGCACTAAACTTAGAATAAATGACAGTAGAGCCATTGTATTTTTATTTTTCATATATTCACCTTTTCTATTCTATTATACTTACATAAAGTAAGATTGATTTAATTCTCTAGATGGAAAACTTACCATATAAACCTTTTTCAATTTCCCAAAATGTTTAGAAAAGATAAATGAAAAAAGCAAGAATTTTCATTCTTGCGAGAAGGTTTTATTTTTTCTTTTCCGACTTAAGAATTTTTATGAACTCTGGAATTATTTCAAAAATATCCCCAACAATTCCAAAATCAGCTAATCCAAAAATAGGTGCTTCAGGATCTTTGTTTATAGCTACTACTGTATTAGCATGAGACATGCCAACTAAATGTTGAATAGCTCCTGAAATTGCGAGAGCAATGTAAAGATTTGGTGCTACTGTCTTACCTGATTGTCCCACTTGTTGAGGATGAGGCATCCATCCCAGATCTACTAGTGGTCGAGAACTGGAAACCGTTCCTTCTAACTCCTTTGCAAGTTCTTCTATCATTTTGATGTTCTCTTTGTTTCCAATTCCTCTCCCAATAGAAACAAGTAAGTGAGATTCTTCAATATTAATAGAGTCTTCTGATGAAATGGTTTCTTCTTCAATTTTAGTTCTTATGCTTAATGGTCTGAGATTTACTTCAACCTTCTCTAAAACACCGGTTCTGGTTTCATCTAAAATGGGTTTTGGAAAAACATTAGGTCTTACTGTTGACATTTGGGGTCTAGTATATGGTGAGAGGATAGACGCCATTATATTACCTCCAAATGCTGGACGAGTTTGAACCAATTGTCTTTTAGCGTTAATATCTAATCCTGTACAATCTGCGGTTAAACCTAACGCCAATCTAGCAGCAATTCTAGGAGCTAAATCTCTTCCATTTGGAGTGGCGCCATATAGAACTATCGAGGGTTTTTCAGCAGCAATTATACTTGAAATTACTGTAGTAAAACCATCAGTAGAATAGTTTTCAAGTAAATCATGTTCAGCAAGATAAACTTTGTCTGCTCCATGATGGAACAATTCCAAAACTAGATGTTCAACATTTTTTCCAAGAAGCATAACAGCTACTGATTCTCCTAATTTCTCAGCAAGTTCTTTTCCTTTCTCTAGAAGCTCCAGAGCTACACCCTTAATATGAATATCTTCTCCTTTTCTCTCCCATTCTCCCCAAACGAAAACATCTTTATAGAGGGCTAAATCTTCTTCTGAGACAGCTTTTCTTTCTATACTTAAAGCATCAAAAGGACAAGCATTAACACAGGTTCCACAAAGAGTGCAATTATCTAAAACTTTAGCTTTTTTGGTTTCTGGTTCAACAACTATTGCAGCAAAAGGACACACTTTTTCACATATTTTACATCCGGTACAAGCATCAATATCGATTTTCAACATCTTTCATACACCTCTATAGATAATTATTCTCCTGTAGAAAGTCGAAGAGTTTCCTCGCAGCAATCTTGGGGTCGGTTCCTTCTGGAATAAGGGCACCTCCAGCTTTTTCGGGAGGAGCAAAAATTCTATCAACTTGAGTAGGGGAAGCACTTAAACCAATTTTGCTTTCATCAATCTCCAAATCATCTGCTGATTTTACTTCAAGTTTTTTCTTTCTTGCATCTAATACATCTTGCATGGAAGGAATTCTTCGGATATTTGATCCTTTACTCATTGTTACCAATGTTGGTAATCTTGCAGAAAGAACTTGATATCCGTAATCTGTTTCTCGCTTTACTTTTATTCCTTTGTTCTCGATTTCTGTTTCAACACCATAGGTGATTTGTGGAACACCAAGTTGCTCAGCAGTTTCAGCAGGAACTTGAGCGGTATCTCCGTCAATAGCTTGTTTGCCTGCTAAAATTAGATCGAAATCGGGAACCAATTTAGCAACCCCTTCTTTCAAAGCAGTTGATGTGGCCCAGACATCAGATCCAGCAAATTTTCTATCAGAAAGCAGATAAGCTTCATCTGCTCCTAATTCCAAACATCGCATAAGTGCGGTTGCTGCAAAAGGTGGCCCCATACTTATTGCTATTACTTTTATTTCCAATTCTGGATTTGCGTTCTTTAATTTGACAGCTTCATCTAATGCATACTCACAATAAGGATTCAAAATCGCAGCTACTCCTTCACGTATTAAAGTTCCAGTTTCTGGATCAACTGCTACCTTATCTGCTTCAGGAACTTGTTTAGCTAACACTACAATTTTCATTATGCTACCTCCTTAGAAAAAATATTTCCAGGATTGAAAAGGAAATTAGGGTCAAGAGTGGACTTTACTTGTCTCATCTCATTAATTGCTTCATTACCAAACATAATCTCAAGGTATTCATGTTTGATTTTTCCTATTCCGTGTTCAGCGGAAACGGAACCTCCAAAAGAAACAGCTTTTTGAGCAAATTTCTTGTAGAGTTGTTTTCCAAGCTCTAAATCTTCCATATTCTTTGGAAGAATGTTTACATGAACATGATTATCTCCAATATGCCCCCAAATGACATATTGTAATCCTACTTCATTAAGGATTTTATGATAGAACTCCATCATCTCTCCAATATACTCATCCTCAACAGACATATCGGTCCCTAATTTGTGTATGGAAGGAAATTTCTTCTTGCGATCAGCGATTATATTGTTAACAATTTCTGGAACCGCATGTCTGAAATGCTTAAATCTGTCAAGTTCTCGTTCTTCATATGCACTCCAAGTATCCTTTAAGGATGCGTTACACTCCTCAAGCATTAGGGCAATTTCCTTGAAGGTTTCTTCTAAAACATCTTCATTATAACCTAGATCAAATGAAATTGCAGTATTAGCTTCCTCTGGGATGTATGGCATATTGACAAATTTAGGATCAACTTTCTGAGTATCTCTTAAAAGAGAGAGAGCGTTATTATCAAAATATTCCATGAATTCAGGTTTGAATTTTGGATTATTACGTAGCAGATTTACAAACTTAATTGCATCAGCCTCATTAGTGAAGAAAACAACATTCGATATGTGTGGAATATATTCTTTCAACCAGACATCTGCTTCTGTAATAAAACCAAAAATGCCTTCAGAACCAATAAAAAGATCGATTAGGTCCATATCTGGTGTTGTATATAAACCGGCAGCATTCTTTGCTTTAGGTAATTGATATGTAGGAACTTTAAATTGAATTTCTTGTTCTGCAGTTTTTATGATAAAAATCCCATCCTTAGCTTTGTATTTTCCACGTGGGATTTCTAAGACTTCTCCTGTACTGATAATGACTCTTAGACGACGAACCCATTCTCTAGTAGCTCCGTATTTGAATGTTCTAGCTCCTGAAGCATTAGCAGCTATACATCCCCCAATTGATGCAGTCATCTCTGTTGGATCTATGGGATAAAACATGGTTGGTTCTTCATTGAATTTCTCAATCCAGTTTTTTTCTGGGAGAATACATTGGTTTTCTTCTATTTTCTTTAATTTAACTATTTCATTAATCTCATTTAGAGTTATATTTGGTTGAACTCTTACAAACCATCTATTTTCTTCCTCTTCGTATCCTAAACCAATGAAATCATTCATACGTTCTAAGGAAACAACGGCTCCACCTAAAAGAGGAACAGCTGAACCAACTATTCCTGTTCTAGCAGCAGAAATCGTGATAGCTTGCTTTTCTTCTTTCATTTTGCTGATGATAGAAACAATTTCATGTTCACTAGTGGGAAAAAAAAGCCATTGTGCATGACCACCACTAATCTTTGATTCATCAACTAGATAACCAGGATAGGATTCAGCGATTTTTTTATCTCCTCTGATAGAACGAATACTCTCAAAAGAAGAGGCTTCAACTTTATTGGCTACAATAACATTTTCTGGCAAAGTAATAATCCTCCAAGATTATTTTACAATATATAAAGGCGTGATAATATCCTATATAAAAAA
>JAGLTP010000174.1 GCA_023135215.1 Candidatus Heimdallarchaeota archaeon | reverse complement strand
AGTTCTTGATAAATCGAAACTAATGTTTCTGTAGCTATTTCCTTTTCAAAGAGTCTCTTTTTTTTGTTTTCAGGTTTTCTTCTTTCGAATAATTTTACTAGTCTTCTGTAAATTGATTTCAGTAAAGACCATAGTAGAACTGCTGGTAATAGGATGATTTTCAGAAGTACTTTTCCAACTCTCCTAAAGAATTTTCGAAAGTCAATATTATGCTCTTTTCTAACATTAGGTTTCTTTCCCTTTTCTTTCAATGAGAAATAAGTGTCTGTAAATATGATTTTTATTTCTCTGAATCGTTTTATAATAATTTGAACCATATACTTAATTTCCCATATAGCTAGGAAAGGAGTTATCAGAGGTAAAGAAGCATATCCTACATATTTCATTGCATCCATCTCTTCTAAGGATTTGATGTAACGTTTGATAGGTGTAGCTAGCAGAATTTTGTAAAGATAGAAAATTAAATGCTTTATGTAGAGGAGTAATGAGTATAATATTATGAACAATGGAAGGAAAATTCCTAAGAAGAAAAATCCAATGAATTTCATGATTCTAACATATTTGTTCATTGGTCTGAAAGTATCACTAATATACTGCTGTGCTCCTAAAGCAAGCGATAGAGCCAATTTCTGATATTCGATATCAGATATAGTCTGCTTGTATTTCTTCTCTTGATTTGATATTCCTTTTAATGCCCCAGTTACAATTACAGATTTGTAGAGAAGGTCAGTAATTACTCCCTTTCTAATCCTTTGGATTATTGAATTCAAAGCTACATTGACATCATCATCAGAGAGTTTGTTATTAAGTTGGAATTTCTCAAAAGCTTCTTTTCGTCTCCAATAGAATAGCGAAGATTCCTTACCCCAGATTAACAAAGCAAAAGACCTTGCAGTTTGTTCTGTTACTTTTGTTAGATCAAATTCTTCTATTGGTACTTCTACTCTTTTCAATAGCTGTTCAAGCATTTCTTTTGATCTATCAGGAACATTATTAACATCCAAAGCTAGTAATCCTTCAACCTTCTCTTTTATGGTGACAATTTCATCAGTCAGATCCAGCTTAAACTCTTGATAGGTTTCAGAAGATATTGGTGGTGCATCAAAGAA
>JAGLTP010000173.1 GCA_023135215.1 Candidatus Heimdallarchaeota archaeon | reverse complement strand
TAATGACTCATCTTGCAGATAGATTGGAGTATTTTCAGGAATCAGTAATTCGAGAAATGACAAGAAAAGCGTTAGAAAATGACTCAATAAACCTTTCACAAGGCATGCCTGATTTCTCACCTCCAAAAGAACTAACTCAAGGAATTTCTGAAACTTTAGAAGAAGATGAACATCAATACACTGTAACTTATGGAAATTTTGATTTACGAGAAAAAATTTCTGAAAAACTATCTTCGTATAATCATATCACAGCTGATCCAGAAGATGAAATTACAATAACGTGCGGTGCAAGTGAAGCAATTGCAAGTAGTATTCTTGCCTTGACAAATCCTGGAGATGAGGTGTTAATCTTAGAACCGTGGTATGAGAATTACGTACCAATCACTCTTCTAGCGCAAGGAAAGCCAGTTTTTGTAGGTTTATCCTCAGATTCTTTTAGTTTGAATGAGGAATCATTCAAGGAAAAAATATCGGATAAAACAAAACTAATTATTCTTAATACACCTCATAATCCAACTGGAAAAGTATTTACATCTTCAGAACAAAATATAATTTCTGATCTGTGTCAAGATCATGATCTGATTGCTCTCACAGACGAGATTTATGAATACATAATTTTTGATGAGGAGAAACATATCAGTCTTGGAAGCATAAATGGAATGAGAGATCGAACAATCACAGTATCTGGTTTCAGCAAAACATTCTCAATTACAGGATGGAGATTAGGTTATGTTTCTGCTGAAAAGGAATTGATGTCAGGTGTTCGCAAAGTGCACGATTATCTTACAGTATGTGCTCCTTCTCTTCTTCAGAAAGCAGTAATGCAATCTTTCCAATTGCAGCAATCATATTTCGAGGAGTTAAAAGAGAGATATTCTAGCAATAGAAATTTTCTCCTGAAAGAACTAAAAGAGCTTGGGTTCAATTCATTTAAACCTTCAGGCGCATACTATCTTTTTGCTGATATTTCTTTTTTTGGTTTGAAAGATACAGAATTTGCAGATTTTCTTGTAAAGGATAAAGGTGTTGCTACCGTTCCAGGAACTAGCTTCTATCAAAAACAAGAAGATCTCCCTAATCAAGGAGAACATTATGTGAGATTTTCTTTTTCACAAAGAATGGATACATTACAGGAAGCTATTAAGAGAATCAAAGAAAGAATTTAAGATTCACATATAAAATGTACGAATACTTAAATAAAGCAACAAACTATTTCCGTATTTGAGAGTATTTCAATAAAGCAAAACCAATCGATATTAGCTCAAAATGCCTTAGATTAAAAAAATAAAATGTGTATTTGAATGAAAAAAAGAGTAGGATTCCCTAATGCTCTATTGTTCTATCAATTTTCTGTTCTTTGGATTACTTTTTTTCAAGAATTAGGTGCAGAGATTGTTATTTCTCCAAAGACGAACAAAATAATCAAGGATTTAGGAGTTAAATTTGCTCCAGATGAGGATTGCTACTCTACTAAGCTTTATTTTGGGCATACTTTATATCTCAAAGATAAAGTAGATTATCTGTTTATTCCACGTTTAGGAAGTGATCATGAGATTAATGTCGGATGTCCCAAATTCATTGCATTAGCTGAAGTACTTAAGTCGATGTTCCCCGATCTTCCAAAAATAATTATGCCTTTTTTCTCTATGGCTAAAAAAGGTCATGGAAGGTTTAAAATTATTAGAATTATTTTTTCAATCGGTTTTAGATTCACTATTAATCCATTTAGAATTTTAATCGCTGGAAAAAGAGCCTTTGATGCTCAATATAAGCATGAAAAGGAACTAAAAATTTCCGAAGAAGAATTACAAAAATGGGAAGATTCAGAAATTTCTCTACAATATTTTCAAATTTCAGAACAAAGAGAAACACCTTTGAGAATAGCCCTAGTAGGACACTCATATGTAATCAATGATGGCTTTTCATCCTTAGATATCAAAAATCTACTTCTATCTAGAGGAATAGATATAATAACACCAGAACAAATGCCCAAAGCTCTGATTGAAAAACAAATGGAAAAACTTGACTATAATATGTATTTCAATTATGCAAGAGAGATTCTTGGTACTGTAATGCATTTCATCGAAAATAAATCTATAGATGGTATTCTACAGCTTATAATCTTCAGTTGTGGTCCTGATTCCATAATTGGGGAAATGTCTTCAAGATATTTCTCAAGAAATCCTGGAACGCCTTTATTACAATTAGTTTTAGATGAATTATCTTCAGAAACAGGAATTTTAACTAGAATCGAAGCATTTCTAGATATGATTGAAAGAAAAAACGAATTAAGGAGGAAAGAGCAAATATGCCATTCACATTCCCGTATTTTGGATCATTAACTCATGTTTTTGAGGTTCTTCTCAGAGAGATAGGAAGAAAAGATCTTATCTTACCGAAGAAACCAAATAGAAAAACAGCTGAATTAGGAGCAAGATATTCTCCCGAATTTATTTGTACTCCCTTTAAATTGACACTTGGTACATATATTGAAATGCTAGAAGAAGGAGCAACAGA
>JAGLTP010000172.1 GCA_023135215.1 Candidatus Heimdallarchaeota archaeon | reverse complement strand
TTTATTCCTCACATAATGCAAAAAACAGATTCAAATGTGAAAGCGTTTGATAGTTTTCTTCAAAAAGAAGTTCCTTTTTGGCTATTGCTTCATCTAAGTTTGCTATAGCTTTAAAATGTACAGAATCCGGAACATCCCATAAGCTAGATGGATATCTGTTCTTGATACTATCATAAACTTCTGAACTAATTTGATTGGTTGGTAAGGAGGTTTTCCTTTCTTCGATTTTGTATCCTTTAGTTTGAAGGAGTTCGACAAATTCTACAGTAGAAGAACCTCTAGGTTGACTAATCCAACCTAATTTTTGAAGACAAGTCAGATAATATTTATAGATAGGATGATTATAAAAATCAGTATAAACCCCTCCTACAACAAGTGCTTCTGAAACTCTCATTATTTCATCCACGAATTCTTGAATACGATTAATTAGATGAACAACATGAATAGCAACTATAGCATGAAAATGCTTTCGGAAAGGTAACGAACAAGCATCAGCAATAGAAACAAAGGAAGGATATGTTGTTGATTTCTTCCTGAATTCTTCTATCATCAGCTTTGATATATCTATCCCAAAGAGTTGCAGATTTGGAGTAGGAAGATGACTCTCTATTCTTCCTGATCCTAATCCTAATGATAAAACTCGGTATGAGTCTTCTTTATAATTCCTACGAAGAATGCTCTGATTTCTTCTTTAAATCTTGCAATTATTTCGTCTGGAACTTTCCTAGTGTTATCGTAGACTACTGCTACTTTGTCAAAATTGTAGTGCTTCACTTTAATCCCATATATACCTATTAAATGAAACTAGTCTTTTACCAATCTTATCAACATGAATATCATCTTCAATTCGGACACCAAATTTATTAGGAATATAAATCCCAGGTTCATCTGTGTGAACATTTCCAGAAACTAGTGGGGTTTTATTCCCTTTAACTATGTAAGGTTCCTCATGAACTTCTAAACCTAAACCATGACCTAATCTGTGAGTGAAATATTTTCCATAACCAGCTTTTTCAATTACTTCTCTTGCTGCGAAATCCACTTGTTCTGCTGGAATGCCTTCTTTTGACTTCAGAAGTGCTGCTTCATTTGCTCTTTCTACAACATCATGAACTTTTAGGAATTCCTCTGAAGCCTTTCCAAAAACAGTAGTAACAGTTATATCAGCAAAATAATGATCACACATAGTTCCTGCGTCTATTAGAATTACACTGTTATTTTGGAGTTTTTTGTTTGAGGGGGGTCCATGTGGCATTGCGCTATTTTCATCGATTTGTACAAGAGCCCAGCTTGGTTCACCAGATAAATAAGTCATCTCTTTTTGAGCTCTTTCAAGAATCTCTAATTCAGTTAATCCCTCTTCAAGATTTTCGATTGTTTTCAAAATTCCTTTAACTGTATTTTCTCCTGATATTTCCATCCTTTCTATCTCTGCATTACTCTTAATTGATCGCATTTTTCTTATCAAATATCCCCCATCTATGAATTCAGCATCAGGGTATTTTTTCTTTAGTCTTGAATAGATTTCAAACGGTGTAGTGGGTTCCATTGCTATTTTTTTCACATCATAAGAAATAGTTTTTTTTAGAACATCATATGGATCTTCTTCTTCCTTCCATGTAACTACATCATCAAAAGTTGTATATTTGGCCATTCTCTCTTTTTCGAAGGATGGTGCGATTAATATAGAATCATCATCTTTCTGAATTATTCCACAGACTAATCTTTCACTGATATGAAAGGCTCCTTTAAACATGTATAAGAAATCTACAGAAGGTGGGATTATGAAGAGATCGATATCATTATCTTCAATATCTTTCTTCAGTTTCTTTTCTCTTTTCGAAAAATTTAACAGTTTCACATGCTTTGTTTTTTTTATTCTATTTAGTTTTTTTGTAAAAAATCTTAAACCTGCAGGATTATATATAGAATAATCGCTTGAGCATTTGTTACAAATAATTTAAAACTGATAATTCATATTGAAGCTTATGCATCTTTCATTATTAAAAACACGACCATTCAATAAATTCGTTGAAATGGAACTTGAAAGAGATAATTTGTATCGATCTTTTAGAACTTTAGACGAACCAAAGGAGATTTCCGCTTCTTGGATTACATTTGCAGAATCATGTTCTCAAAA
>JAGLTP010000171.1 GCA_023135215.1 Candidatus Heimdallarchaeota archaeon | reverse complement strand
CTTCGCTTACATTTCTACAATTATCCAATAAAACTCGAACAGCTAAAGCCCAGTTAACTCCTTTATTCTTTCGAGGAGCACCCCATGCACCTCCAGAAGAAACAGTTATACAGAGACCTTCTTCATTCAATCCTTCAAAACGACCAAAAATCATTCCTGCAAAACCCAAGTGTTTGTATTTACCTTTCGCTTTTGTGGTACGAAGTTGTAGATCTTCTTCTAAATGATTCCATTCATAACTTCTACCTGCAAATGTGTGACCGTTCTCTGTGAAAGGAGGAAGAGCAACCATTTGGCTACAATTATTCTGTATTGAAGTTGGGAAATCATAAATGCATATCCTTTCCAAATCTACACCAATAACTTCTGCAAATCCTTGTGCTTCATCACTGAAACCTGGACAATGTTCATCAAAGAATTCATATACATCCTTGAAGTTTGAAAATAACGATTTTTCAGCATTGAATTTTCCAGATGTATAGAATTTGGTCGTGTGATCATATTTCTTAATAATCTCACCTTGTTTTTTTCCTATCTCATAATGAGTACCTTCTAAAAAGTGGTGCTCAAAGATAGTTTTGCTAATTGTGTATTTTTCATTCATTTTTGAACCTCAATTGATTCTAATGAAAACGGGAGTTCTAAGCGCTTATATCCTTTGGGGGATTAATTTTAATTACAGTAAGAGAGATTTAAATAATAATTAAACTCGCCTTACATTTTCTCGATTTTTCATGAGAAAAAAGGGATTAATATCCAAACTTCATTCACAGATTTTTATTCTGATTTTAAATGCGCCTTACATGATAATTGAAATCATCTAGAGATGTAGATTGTAAGATTTCATAATACCTAAAGTATTTTTTTTGTTTTAAATTCAGTTCAATTTTAGAGTAAATAGTGATTATATATGCAAGCTAAGCAAAATAATCAAAAAAAAAGAAAAAAAGAAAATTGTTTTTGTTACTTGTTCTTCTTCTTTCTTTTAGAAACAATTAGATACGTTGTTAGGATGAGTATCGGTAGGAATACGAAATAATGAGATCCAAACTCTGGAACAACTGGATTGACAGTTACAGTTACAGTATCTTGAGCAGTATTTCCTGCAAGATCAGTAACTACTATCAAATAAACATATGATCCATCAGTTAAACCATCAACATCGATCACTATTGGAGTAACGGAATCCCAAGCTCCAGTATCAACTTCTACACTATCTCTATAGATGATATAAGAGTCTGGATTCATATCTGTAGCATCCCAGCTAATACTATTACCTGTGTCTCCTTCATCATAGTCGAGATTTACCTCATCAGATAAGTCTGGATTAAGGAAATCAATAGTTGTTTCAATAAGAGTTACACTCACTGAACCAGGTTCTCCATAATAATATACAATATTCGAACTTTTTTCGATATAAAGCTCTAATGTACCAACGCCTAAAGTCCACACATCAGTGTATTCCCATAGCATACTTCCGGTAACTGTAATCATAGACCACCAAGGAGTCATAATATATAGATCTCCTACTTGCGGATTGGGTAATAAGTTGCTGAATGGGAAGAAATGCATTTCATAAAACTGGCCTGTTGGATCAGTAGGTACGTAGCCGTTAAGTACATTGACATGTATAAAATACTCCATAAACATAAGAGTACCAGTATGATCATACGTACGTAATGCAACGTGAGTGTTTATCTCAAAGGGAGAAAGCCATCCAGTGAATGTGAAGTTGTAATCAGCTCCATTTGTAGTAGCCAATTCCTCGTATCTATAATTCATTATGTCTCCTACTTTGACTTTTACAATTGGAATAACATTAATTGAATTAACATCAATAGAATCAGAATCAGTAGTCATATCAAGCCAATGAGCATCTATCTGGATAGTATTTGTTCCATTTCCAAAAACAGGGACAAAAAACTCTGATTGGAATCCTCCACCACCACTTACATCGAATGTTGTTATTGATATTGCATTGACATATACTTCAATGTAGTCTAAATTGTACTCATCATTTGCCTCGCAAATAACGTAAACCACTCCTCCTTCAATAGTATCACTATCAGAAGGAGAGAGGATGTTAATTTCATGAACAATTGGTTGAAGATAGAGTTCTAAATATTCTCCTTCTCCATCAAAGTCAATCGTGACATAAGAATCATTCGTTTCATAGTTCATCATGTTCCCTTCAACAATATACGTATCAGCACCTA
>JAGLTP010000170.1 GCA_023135215.1 Candidatus Heimdallarchaeota archaeon | reverse complement strand
GTTATCCAAATAATTATTGATTTAGCTATAAAAATAAATCCCTTGCTTGAACACCTGTCGTGATTTCATACTAGGAGTAAAGAAATTTACTTATAGTTAAGGCTTAAATCTATAGATTATGCAAGACCTTCAGCTCTCTTTAGTATCTTCTGGCGGAATTTTATTAGCTTCTAAACCAGAATCTAGGGATGAGACTAAACAAGTTCTTGCATCCGGTTTAATTTCAGCTATACTAACTTTTGCACGAGAAGTTCATCAAGAGGATTTGCAATCTCTTTCTTATTTTGATAGAAATGTATCATTTGTTAGAGCTCATGAGTTTATCATAATTATTGAGTCTATTGTTGATGAAGAGACATTTTCAGAAAGACAACTTAAACAACTTCTAGAACAGGTAAAAATAAGTGCTTCTCCTATGTTAGAAGAGAGAGACCCTGACACATTATCTTCTGGAGAAGCTGCACTTATTCTTGAACATTGTTTTCATGATGTTAATAGTTTGCAACTGTTTTTCACTAAAAACCCATTACTTGGTGCAGAGCCTTCAAAAGTTACTATAAGACATAAAGAAGATGGATATGAGATTATTGACAAAGTAGGTGCTGGTTCTCATATTGGTTACCTTGCATCAATGGTTCATAATCATATAGATCTCTTCCGTTTGCAGAATAATCTTATTGGAACTATTTTTCTATTACCAGAACAAAAATACACTGTTTATACTGTTATTTCTCGAAAAGAAAATATCTCTGAAATTGGTTTCTTGAGGTTTCCTCGGGAGTTAGATTTCACTCTTTTTAGAATTTTCCCTATTTTAGATGAAAAACTTCTTCAGCTATCAAAACAGAATATCACAGATGTTTTAGATGTTCTTGATAATTTGCAAAGAATAGAAGATCCAGGCATACGTTTCTCTGGGATTGAAACTGAAGATATCTCTCTCGCATTTTTAGTAAATATGATAGACAAAAATCTTGGAGCAGCGATTTATTCGGTTATTACTGGTAGATCTGTGTATGTGATTGGAGCTAGATCAACAGTCCGTTTGATTATTGA
>JAGLTP010000017.1 GCA_023135215.1 Candidatus Heimdallarchaeota archaeon | reverse complement strand
CAACCCAAAAAAGCTGATAATACTTCAGGTCACTACATCTAGATTTTCATCAGATTTTTCTATTGTATCTATTGTGTTCAATAAATCTTCTAAGCTGAAAGGCTTTCTAAGAAAGTGAAGGATTCCTAAATCTCTTACTTGATCTTTTGTTATAGTATCATCAGCTGAAGCAATTATAATCTGATTTTTTAACAAAGGAGAAATCTCAATCAGACGTAAAGCAACATCTAAACCTGATTTTTCAGGAATTCTGTTATCAATCAGAAAAACAATATCATGCAACTCTTCCTTTATTAATTCTATTTCTTCAAGTGCGACTTTCCCACTTGAAACGATGCTTTCTACTTCTATTCCTTCTCTTTCGAAAAGCAGCTTGTATAAATTGCTGATATCTTTCTCATCTTCAATAATATATATCCTTTTCATAGAATAACCAATAGACCGTTAAAACCATTAGAAAAGGCAAATTATTAAATATTTCGTCAGTGCTACTCGAATCTGGATAAAAAGAGTTTAAGTAGTTTTTCGAGAATTAGCATAAGATATATTAATTACAAAAATTATAGTGGGATATATGAGATTACGGAAATCCTCTGTAACTATATTCATGATATGCGTAATTACTCTCTCAACTTTATCAGCTGGAGCTAAAACCACTTACGGTATCTGGGCTCAAGGTGGGGAATATAATTTTGAAACTTTTAGGGTGAGTAAAAGTAATCTCTCTATAAAACTAAGAATCCATGTTTCTGATGGTGGCCCTGTTTCTGTTTATATCATGGATGAACGATCTTTTGACGTTTGGGGTAATTATACTGTTGTGGATGCATATATCGGAGCAAAAAATATCACTGATACAATTACTTTGGCTGGTTATTTAGGACCAAAGATACGCAGGATAGACAACGAAACAAGCACAGAAATGGTATATTATTTAATTGTAGATAATCGAGAAAATGGTTATGACTCTTACATCGACATAGAGTTAATTCAGACTCTTCCTGCACCTTCTGTTTACTTATCTTTGCTAGCATTAATACCTTTAGCTTTATTAATTAGTAGAAAAAGAAAACCTTAGACTATACATTGCCGAGGCTTGAGAGTGAATAGAAAAACACTTCTGAGAATCATATTAGTTCTATTTCTAGTTGGGTCTATAATTTCACTTGATATTGTTCGGCAAGGTAAAATTGGGAGGAGAAAAGATGAGCTATCACTTCATATATTATACACTAGTGAGAAAAAAGGTTGGATAGATTCTGTAACACCTTTTTTTTCAGAGTGGTATGAGGAAAGAAATCCAGGAAAGCATATTAGACTCATATTCGAGGTTTTGGGAACTAGATCATCTATGATATCAATACTTGCAGGTGAAAGTAAGCCTGCAATTTGGAGTCCTGCTGCAAGCGTTTGGGTTCCTCTATTTGAATGGTATTGGGAAAAAAAGTTTGGTAATTCCTTCTTAAATAGTTCTGATGTACAATCTCTTGTAGCATCCCCTATAGTTTTAGGAACTTGGAAGAGCTATATTCAAAGTGAAAATATTTCAGCGTTAGCTGATTTGTATGATTTAGCTGATAAAGGATTAAAATTAGCACATACTTCAGCTCAAGAATCAAACTCTGGGTTCATGGCTGTTTTATTAGAAGTTGTTGCTGCAACAGGTAAAACACCGGATAAAATAACATTAGAAGATTTTCAGAATGTGACAGTTCAGAATTGGTTGGAAAAAGTGGAATCCACTGCTGTTCTTTATGGAACTTCAACAGGCTTCTTAGCTAAACAAGCTGTGCAATTAGGACCTTCAGGCTTGAACGTAATTATTGTATATGAAAATCTGATTATTGAAACTGCAAAAGATGGGGAAGCTCAAGCTAAATGGAATGACTCTTTGGTAGCAGTTTACCCAGAAGAAGGAACATTCTGGAGTGATCATCCATTAGTAAAATTCAGCGATGCTGATTGGGTAAGTGAAGAAGAAGCATATGCTGCTGATGAGTTTGAAGAATTTCTCCTAAGTAAAGAAATCCAACAGATGGCTATACCTTTCGGATTTCGACCAGGAAACCAATCTCTACTAGAAGATGAAGATATTCAAAATGAATTGAATGAGGTTTTCAAACCGGAATATGGTGTTCAAATCAATCTAACTATTCCACAATTTTCACCCCCTTCTGATGGAGAGATTCTTGATAGAATACCTGATTTATGGTTAAAGACAAGAGCAACTAGTCTGGAAGATTCAGGAGATAGTGAGTATTACCAACTTGGCAATGAATTAGTTGCATTACCTATTTTACTTACTATGGTTTTACTTTCTGTTATTTACAAGAAAAAAAGAAAGAGGAGAAGTATTTCATGACTTCCACTGATAAACATAATCTGGAAGTTAAATTAAGGAGAGGAATGTTATCTGTAGAAAACAAATTATCAAAAGATAAGGTTCTTCTCGGTGGAAAAATACTCACTATAAGTATTTTTGCTCTAATTGTTTTAGGACCAATATTCTATTTGCTCTCAACTATTTTCGTAGATTGGAAAGAAATATCTCTAACTGTTTTTAATGACCCTATATTAGGAAATGAAGCATTTACAATGATGATGAAATCTATTTTGTTATCTCTGGAAATAGCAGGAATAGTAACAGTTTTTGATATCTTAATAGGAATCCCTGTCGCTTGGATTCTTGCACGATATAATTTCAAAGGAAAAAACATTCTTGATACGATAGTTGATTTGCCAATGGCTGTTCCTACAAGTGCGTTAGGTTTTTCCGTTTACTTATTCTGGGGAACAAACAATGGAATCTCAAGGTTATTCAACTCAGAAGTTGGATTGATCTCACAAGGTCCTTTGCTGATAATACTTACTCACATAGCATTTTCTTTTCCTTATGTAGTTCGGTCAATCAGGGGCATTATTGAAGATCTAGATGTAGATGTAGAAAAAGCAGGAAAAACTTTGGGAGCACCTCCCTTCACAATATTCAGAATGATCTCCCTCCCTATGGTGAAGGAGAGTCTATTAGCAGGTACTGTTCTTGCTTTTACTCGATCACTAGGGGAAACAGGTGCAACTCTGATAGTTAGCGGAGTATATCAAACTGCTCCAGTTGTCATAGTAAGTTGGATGAAAGGTATGAAAATACCAACTACTGCTTTCCTAGCATTTATTCTGATTTTTATCAGTCTCACATTATTACTATTAGTTAGAATCTTTGCCAGAAAAGTTGGTCTACCATGGAATAAAGTGTTTCCAAGATTTGAAAGAAAAATTAGCTCTAAACCAGTGAGAAACACAAGAAATGTTGCATCTTTATTATTGTTCCTTCTGTTTGTTTTTATACCAGCTTTATTTGTTATTGTTTTCCTATTTCAATGGTGGAATGGGTCACCATTTACGGGACAGACAGAACCTGGAATGATTTATCAAGTTTTCATCTCTCCGGATAAGAAAATTACGAGCATTATGAATGCTCTAATAACTTCAATAGAAGTAGCTCTTATTGTAACTGTATTGAATTTAATATTAGCAACTCCAATGGCTCTTATCGTATCTAAAACAAAAAACAAGAAACTTAAGAACACTTTAGATTCACTAATAGATATACCATTGGTAATTCCGAGCTCTGCCTTAGGATTTGCAATCTTTTTCCTATGGGGAGGAAATGGTATGAATTTACTTTCACCTGGATTTTGGATGATAATTATTGCCCATATATCTTTCACCTATCCTTATTGTGTACGACCACTAATAGGTGCATTTGATTCAATACCTACGATGTATGATGAAGCAGCTTATTCATTTGGCTCATCTAAGATTACTGCTTTTAGAAAAGTAACATTACCGTTTCTTTCAAGTGGATTAATTGCAGCCGCAATTATGACTTTCACAAGATCAATGAGTGAAACTGGTGCAACGATTATTTGTATGGGAACAGAAAGAACGATTCCAGTCATGTTAGTAGACTTCTTTGAATCATCAGCTTTTCCAGCAGCAGCATTTGCAGCAACAATTCTCATTATAATTTCCTTTGTTTTGTTGTTAGTTTTCCGTTGGGCTACAGGAGGAAAGAAAAATGTCAGAGATTAGATTAAATCACATCACAAAAATATTCGATGAAAAAGTTACAGCTGTACGTGATTTAAGCTGCATAATAAATGATGGGGAGTATATCTCTCTGATTGGTCCAAGCGGATGTGGAAAAACAACAACTCTCAGACTAATAGCTGGAACAATTCTACCTACAAAAGGTAGGATTTTCTTTGATGATGTTCCAATGGAAAGAGTAACAATACAAGATAGAAACATTGGTTTTGTTTTTCAGCACTTTGCTATATTTCCTCACTTGAATGTTTGGGACAATGTTGCGTTTGGTCCAACAATAAAAGGCAAAACAAAGAAAGAGATTGAAGAAGCTGTTGAAAATGCGTTAAAATCCGTTGGTATTAAAGAAAGAGCAATGGTTTTTCCTTCAGATTTATCGGCTCCTGAGCTTCAGAAGACAGCTTTAGCTCGTGTTCTATCTTCAGCATCCAAAATACTTCTTCTAGATGAACCATTAGGAGCTTTAGATCAAAAGGTTAGAGAAGACTTTAGAGTATTTTTACGTAGTTTGGTTAAGAGAGAAAAGCTAACTGCAATACATGTAACTCATGATCAAGAAGAAGCTCTATCAATCAGTGATAGAGTAGCTTTGATGAACAGAGCTGAATTAATACAGATAGGAAAACCAGAAGATCTGATTTTCAACCCTAACAATATCTTTACTTCATTTTTTGTAGGTGAATCTGATTTTATTCAAGGAGTAGTTACAGATGACTCTGATAAGTACGCAAAAGTAAGAGTCGGACGATCCATTATCAAAACTCACAATGCAGGGATAGAAAAAGGAAAAAGAGTAATTGTAGCAATTAGAAGAGAATTTTTCAGTATTTTTGGAAAAGGTCAAGATAAAAATAATCAGCTGGAAGAACAAAACTATGTTCGAGGTACACTAATCGAAGATAGATTTTTGGGATTGCTGAGAAGAGTACGAATCAAATTAGAGAATCAGCAAATAATTGAAGCGAAAATTCACCCTAAGTTCCCAATAAAGTACATAGAAAATGAACCAGTAAAAGTTCTGATCAGACCATCAGCAACTAGATGTTTTGAATATCCTAAGGAAGGAATTCAATCAGTTATTAGGATGTGAAAAATATGGTGAAAGTAACTTGTGATAACCTAACTAAGTTTTACGGAAAATTCAAAGGAATTGAAGGTATAAATTTAGAGATTGAAGATGGGGAGTATATAGCTATTCTAGGTCCAACTGGTGCTGGAAAAACAACAACTATGTATATCATTGCTGGGTTAATTCAGCCATCTTCAGGGCATGTTAAATTTGATGACGTCGATATTACAAACGTTCCTGCTGAAGATCGAAATGTTGGTTTTGTATTTGAAGAATACAATCTATTTCCTAGAATGACAGTTGAGAAGAATGTTCTATTTGGTCCAATAGTAAAAAAACATGATTTGAATGATGCGGCAAAGATATCTAGAGAAATGTTCCACCTATTGAATATTTCAGGCAAAGAAGAAGCATATCCAAATCAAGTGAGTGGAGGTCAAAAACAGAGAGTTGCTCTTGCAAGAGCTATTGTTTCAGGAGCACAGCTTTTAATCATGGATGATCCCTTAAGATCTCTTGATGCTAAGATAAGAGAAATGCTACAAGTCGAACTTAGAAAACTAGTAAAAGATTTAGGTTTAACATGTATTCACGCTACTCATGATATCCACGAAGCAATGAATGTAGCAGATAAAATAGCAGTATTCCAAGATGGAAAAGTAGTGCAATTTGGTACTCCTGATGAGATTTATAATAATCCAAAAACTTTGGCAATTGCTAGCTTCCTAAGTGAAAGTTCAATATTTGAGGGAGTAATTAGAGAAAGAAAGAATGAAAAGTATCTTGAAATAAGTGAGTTATTTCAGATAAAGGTTGTAACTGATTATAAAGAGGGAACAGAAGCTATTGCATTAATTCCCTCTGAGTTAGTAGATATACAACCTCTTGAGAAGAGGGATGAATTAAATTATGATAATATAGTAGAAGCAACACTTCTAGACTTTAGATGTATAGGAGAGTTCTATGAATATTCATTAGATACTCTCGGAACTACAATTAAAGGCAAAGAATTAATAGGAACCACATTTACTCATAGAACAGAGTCTAAAGTGTTATTTGCTACAGATAAGGATGATTACAGAGTTTTCAAAAAAGAAAAAAGAGTTAGTGAGTAGAATATGAATACAAGAGAATTGAAACAATGGTTAAGTAAAAGAAGAGAATCAAGAGTTCTCAAACACATTAGAGAACACCTTGTCATAATTAACAGTTGTATTTCAAAAAGTAAAGACTTCTACAATTTCTGGAAAGAGAAGAACAAAGAAGCAGCGAATAATGCATATGACTTAATACATCAAGATGAAAAAACAGCAGACAATATTCTTAATAAAATAATTGAGATGCTTGCAGAGGGAAAAACACCAGAATATGTTAGAGCTGATTTGCTCAATTTCGTTCATTGGGCTGATAAGGCAGCAGGTGCAGTAAAGAGAGGTTCTAATAATTTACTAATACTACTGGATGTTGAATTCCCAGAGAAGCTCATAAAACTTCTCGGTGAGATAATTGACCTTCTAATAGAAGAAACACAGACATTCCTTAATGTATATGATAAAATGTTGAAAGTTGAAAGAGAAGAGCTCATTCAACTAATAGAAAAAGTGAACCAATTAGAATCATTAACCGATAAAACGTATAGAGAAATGAAGTTAGAAATTGCTTACAATACATCTGAAATGCCTGCAGGAGCCTTAATAATACTTGATCATGCAATAAGAGATTTTGAGGAATCTTGTGATCTAATAGAAGATTGTGCAGATATCTTAAGGAGTATAGTACTACTTTAATTGATATCTTAATTCAGAACT
>JAGLTP010000169.1 GCA_023135215.1 Candidatus Heimdallarchaeota archaeon | reverse complement strand
AACTCCCTTTGGACGCAACTAAGTGATTCGTTTATTGGTTATCAATTCACATTATCTGGAGTAACAACTACACTTTATACAATACAAAATCTAGAGTTTCGAATGCAATATCAAGAGGAAAATTCCACCCATCACTTAATATGGGATATATCATTGGATTATATTAGTAATAATACTCAAGTAGTTGTACCAAAGTATTCAATTCAAGAATATAATCTAAGCATGAATGGATGGTTAGCTTACACACAGGAGGGGTTGCTTAATGGTTTCTCTATAGAATTCCATGAAGATTACATTTCATATCTACAAAATATCACAGATCTATCAATAATGGAAATTGAAAATGATTATTATTACAATTACATTATTGAATCTGAAACAGAAGATATTTCTCGACCTGATTTTCTAGTGACAGACGAAACAGCAGGGTTTTTTGGATTTAAGCAGATAATCTTTTATTCCATCTTTACTTATCCAATCTATAGAAGATTAAGAAAAAAGAGGGATTGTTCCTGATAAGAAACCAATCTCAATCAAACAAATATATTCTTGACACTAATTTTTTTATTAGTGGATTTGAGAAAAATCCCTCAGATTTTAACACATTTCTAGAGATTGTAGATAAATTAGGCATAGAGCTTTATGTTTCCAACCTTATAATTCAAGAAATTAGATGGTATCTTAGGAGGAGAGTAAAGGAACCTGTTCAGATAGTCAGAGTTGCTTTGAAGGACATCAGAGATTTTAGGAACAAGTATGAAAATGATGAATCCGATCTTCCTCACTTAAATGATCTATCCAACATAATACTAGCTCAAGAATTAGGTGGAGTAGTTGTATCAAGTGATTTGAAACTTGTAAAAGCCTGTGAAATCGTTAAAATTCCTGTTCTGATAAGTTCCTCTTTTGCTTTTCTTTTGAAAAATATGAGTACAAAAAAAGAGCACAGCGATTTGTTTGAAAAATTGTACGATACTATTCTCTCAGATGAGATTAGTCACTCTGTTGAAAGAAGTCAATTATTTGATCCTGTTGCAAGGATAAAGAAAATACAAGAGCACGCGTTAGGAGTTCTTCAAAATATAGTTAAGCCAATAGGTATTCAGGTAGAACCCGATAGAGACAAATATCATCTTTTAGATGAAGAAAACAGTCTAATTGAACTTATGAATGAGATAGAGTTTGAATTTCCTAATTATCTTGAACAATTAGAAAAAGGTGAATTAGAGGTTCTTAGATTAGAACTAGGGGAGGTTTATACTGCTTTGTCTGATTTATCTTTGGAACTAAGAGTTGCTTTGATGGATAAGGACAGCTATACAGAAGAATTAGCAGTCAGATTGAAAGCTAGAATATTGTATTTACTAAGTGTAGTTGAGTTTACTCTAGTAGATTTTGAAAAACTAGAAGGTCATTTAAACATAATTACTGAAATTTCTTCCCTCTACCCTAAACTTGTTTCAGACATATTTATGGATATACATTTACTACGAATGATTTATTTTCTAGTCACTGATAATCATGAAAGATTAAAAGGTTATTACTCTGAAAAATTCCTGTTTTTATGTGAACGACAAGAGCGTATTGATTTAGTAAGATTAACACGAGCTGTAATCCTTGCATCTACTGTGATGGAAAGTGGGTTAATTGATAAGAAAGCAATTATCGAGGGAAAGGATGAAATTTCTCTATTAGTACAGA
>JAGLTP010000168.1 GCA_023135215.1 Candidatus Heimdallarchaeota archaeon | reverse complement strand
TATTAGAGATCCTGAGAAACAAAGCTATTTCCTCAAATTTGCAGAAAAATTGGATCTCTCCATACCAATTATCTTAGTAGGTGGTAATAGACATATAGAGAGATTAGAGTCAATTGTTAAACAAGGCAAAGTAGATTTTATCTCACTCTCTCGACCTTTAATCTGTGAACCAGATTTACCTAATCGCTGGCTTGAAGGTCGAGGTGGTGATACAACAGAGTGTATCTCCTGTAATTCTTGCATCTATAATATGTATGTACATCCTGGCAAACCTAAACCTGGATTAGTTACTTGTGTTTACAAAGAAGATAAAGAAATTCATAAGAAGGCACAGAAATGGCTCTCTTCTTGGGTAAAGAAACGTCTGGCTAGTATACAACCATAATATTCTTATTTTACAATATCTATCACTACTTTCTTGTTTTTTACAATACCCCAAGCACAAAATTCAAGGTTTTTCCAACGTAAGAATAACTGATTATCAGGTATATTTAACAGATGAGCAAAGTAAAGTGACAAATTAATACCATGACAAACAACAATTATCTTCTTATCAGAATACTCTTGATTTACTATCTTTACTCCTTCTAGAAATCTGTCCAAAGTACTCCTCGCTGATTCCCAGCTATCGATACATTCCTCCCAATGAATCAGAGCTTTCTCAACTATCTTATCATATTCATTCTTATTTACTTTAAAAGAAAATCCTCTGTTTAATTCATTAAAACTAGCTTCTGTAACAATTTTTTTATCTATTTTGTTAGCAATGTATGAAGCTGTTTGTATTGCTTTATTTTCTGCAGATGCTATTATTAAATCCACATTATCAAATACCCCACTTAGTACTATCTCTTTGATATTCCTGATACCTTCTTCAGATAGTTCCCATTGATCAGCTGGTTTAGATGGATCTATTTTTGTTAAAGCATGTCTTAAGAAAATGAATTCATTTGACATAAAATGTGTAATCCTATCCAGTTATATCTCTGGTTACTTCATTGTCTTTGACTATTCCCCATGCGCTTTGTTTTAGTGATTTATACCTTGGGAATAGATTTGACAGAGGTTCCTTTAACAGCTGAGTGAAATAAAGAGTCATAACTATACCATGGCTTACAATCAGTATTTTCTTATGGTTATACTCACTGTTTATTCTATCAATAGCCAATTGGTATCTTTTGTAAGCTTTATTTGCAGGTTCCCAGTTTGCAATACTCTTTTCATAATTTGTTAGAACAGTTTCAGCAAGTTCCATATATTCAGCAGAAGTTTCTATCAGTTTAGTGCCTTTTTCAATCTCATTTAAGTCTGGATTTGTAATAATTTCCTTACCTAAGCGATCTGCAAGGAAATAAGCTGTTTGGATACACATTTTTTGAGTAGAAGAGATTATCACATCGACATCATCAAAAATTCCTGCAGTCATTACTTCTTCTATGTATTTTAGCCCTTCATCTGATAAAACCCATTTTTCAGAATGCGATTCATTGTCTGATTGGACTTTTGCATGTCTTAGGAAGATCATTGTATTTTGCATAAAATCATATGAAATAAGAAAGGAATAATAAAAATCTTTTCAAAAAGCCAATTACCAAAATACACATTTAGATAACAGTTAATAGAGATCTGGTGACTTCTAGATATAAGGTTCCTGCAATGAGCAATCCACCCATTAGGAGGATTAGAACATCAATCCACCAATCCTTAATCTTCTTCCTATTAAAGAAGATTTTAGCTCCAGTCATAACATGAATAATTATTGATAAGACAAGAAATATATCAAACAATCTGTGATATCGGAAAGGAAACCAGTTAAAAGCATTAGAAGCCCATTCATACCTATTTAATCCTGCAAGAATCATCAGAGTAGCAAAAGCAACTATCAACCATTTTGTAGCTTGTTGAATTAACCTTATCCAGTGTTTTTTTGGATTGGCTAATAATCTCCTACTTTTTATTTTAACAAAGATGAGTGTATAGATTATATGAAACAACATGAGGGAAATGAAACTCCACTCGAAAATCATATGAATTCGAGTATAGAGGATAACATTAGCAACCCAATGTCTTGCAATTGCGTATCCTAAAACAATAGTTACAACGGAAAAAACTGCTAACCACCAAGATACGACTCTATGGAGACTTGTTTTAGTTACTGTCATTTTCCAAACCTCCTGATTATTAGCATAGATAAACCAACTGTTCCAAATGCTACAAGCAAACCAAACCCTATTTCCTTCAGAAACTCTAAATTAGGTGGGGTGTCTTCAGGTTCATCCAACTCTGCTACAACTGTAACTTTTACATTATCTGCTACTTGATTCCCCCATCCATCATATACAAAGAGGATATAATTGTAAACTCCAACATCCAATCCATCGATATTGTAGTTGATGAGTATATTAGATTGCCATGTTTGGTTCAGTATCCAAGTTGTATTCCTGTAAATGGTGTAGACAGGATTTGTAACATTTTCATCCAATACAATCCAGGATAAGTAATGACCAGTTGTAGTGACTTGGTAGGTTACATCATTTGGAGAACTAAAGATTGTTAATTCTTCAATTTCCTTGATTAATTCGACATCATATCCATATTTGTACATAATATCTATATCGATTCCAGACCCTCCAAAATTAGGAGTTCTGTCCATCCAGACTGTATGAATTGTATTTAAACTGTCAATAGCAGCTACAGGTCGCCAAGAATCATCAGCAGCGTTTGTCGATACAACACTTACTTGACTCCAGCTATTGGAAGTAAAATTCAACATCTTATGAAACACATCTTGGTCCGCTCCAGAGTTTTGATAATTTGTTTCATCGAACCAAACGAAGTGGAGATTGTTGTAACCATCTGTTAAGATATTAGGTACAAAAGCTGGACCAGAACTAGTAGTTGAAACAACTTCTGTTAAGCTCCATGATTTTGAAATTGAAGACCATTTTTTGTAGAAAATATCTGTAGAAGCACCTGATCCATTATAATTAGTCCAATCCATCCAAGTGATATATCTATTCCCTA
>JAGLTP010000167.1 GCA_023135215.1 Candidatus Heimdallarchaeota archaeon | reverse complement strand
AGCATATTACTATCTGTTACTTCTTTTAAGAAGAAATTAACTGCTTTATAATGATTGCTAGGAATTGACCCCAATAGAGTTAATGTTTGAAATCCACCTTCAAGTAAATCTACATCCATTCCTCTTTCTTTCAATTCTTGTTCAAATGGTAAATAGAGTTCAATTTGCTCCTTTTGTCTTTCTAATTGACTAAATTCATTTGTTTGTTTTAATATTGTCTCTTCAAAATCACGTAAGAAATTTTCAATAAATGCTTTTGAATGTGATAAATCATCAACTAGTTGATATTTCTTCTCAACTTTTACTGTTAGAGACTGTATTTTCAATGCGCCACTTATTTTCTTGATTCTTGCTAAATACTGATTAAGTTCAATTTTCTGTTCATTAAGTTTCTCAATAGTTTGTTTATTCAAAGAACCTACTTTAATCGGATGAACTGCATTTAGGGAATGAATTACAGAAATGAATTCTCTTGAATATTTATCACTTGATTCTAGTTTAACGAAAGAAGATTTTTCTGGAAAAAGAAAACCACCTGAAGCTTTGGTCCCTCTATGAGTTAAATGAGGAACATGCAAAGCTTCTTCTTTCTCATAGGCTTCTAATGGTTTTATGACTATTTCTTCTTCCACTTCTAGTTTTATCTTTTTATGGGGGAAAGGAATGTCATCTAATATTGACATATTAGGTTCAAAACCTAAAGAAGTAGTTACCTCACTTATCATAAGTTCATAATCTTTCTTTTTTACCCAACCCCAAATTGTAAAATCCTTATCTGTTGTTCTTCCTTTTTCCTCAATCGATAGTATGCTTGAGCTCTTCCAAATTAAAGTCAGGAAGTTAATGGATTGATCCTTAATGTCTGGGGAGAGATTCTGTAAATTTTGCTCTATTTCAGCAATATCTACTGTTATTTTTTCATGTGATTCAACTATCGATTTCTCTTTAGAAAGATTTTCAAGAGATTTGAGAACGTTTAGATCCAATTTTGTTGAGTCAAAATAGTTCTCATTCAAAATTTCCTCAATTTGATTCTTATACTCCATTGTAGTTACACAGAGTAGAACCTTATACCCGCTTCCATCAGAAGGAGTACTCCATAAAAACACTTGATTGGATGTGACTTCCATTAAGTAAAAACGGATTAATTCTTCGTAAGAAGCAGGAATCTCACCAAGAAACGTATAAGTACTTGAGCTTGAGGTCAGTAAATCAACAGAGAATACATCTTTTTCAGCTTGAGTTTGAAATAACAATAAAGATGAAAGAATCCTTTCTTCTTTTTTTAATTGCTGGAGTTTCTCAAATTT
>JAGLTP010000166.1 GCA_023135215.1 Candidatus Heimdallarchaeota archaeon | reverse complement strand
CACAAAGATGGTTCAATAATACTTACTCAAGTTACTGGAGCCAATATCGTTTACAATGGTAAACCCGCTCGAATAATGACTGGTGTAAATATCAGTGCCGAACCATTAATAGATCAATCACCAGAGTTGGTTAATGCTCTCATAGATGCTTTAACTCATCATACAGAACTCGGTTTCTGGGTAGATGATTTAGATGATCATACAATTTACATCAACGATAGACTTTGTGAAGTTCTAGGTTATACTTTTGAGGAAATTAAAGATAAATCTGTAACAGATTTTCTCCATCCTGTTTCTCAAGATACATACCATCAGAGTATAGAAAATAGAAAGGATGGAAAACCCACTAGCTCTTATGAATTAATATTAATTGATAGATTAGGTCGTCCTAATACATTCAGAGTAATTGGTTCTATTCTTTATGATGCTAATAATAAGCCTATGGCATCTGTAGGGTTTTTTGCTAATATTGAACCTATGAAAAAGCTTTCAACTATTGTTTCAACTCTAAACAAATACGCACTTTTTTCTAGGTATAAAGATTTATCTTCCTTTTGGAATAAAGTTGTGGAAGATATTTTGGGTATTTTCTATTCTGATCATGGGATGATCTTTCTAGACAATGAAGTTTTAGCAAAAAAAGGAGAGTTTAATATAAACTTCTCACCAACTGAAATTCTAGAAGATCTCACTAAAAAAGGTGATATGGTTTCATGTATAGATACTGATTGCAGTCATTTTTTTGATGGTGCTCAAAATGTTTTGCTTGCTACAATGTTTCTTAATCAACAGCCAGCAGGATTTATTTTAATAGGGTCAGACATTGAAAATCTCTATCTCCCTCAGGATGTTGATCTTTTCATGACTTTTGCCAATCAGATTACAATGAATTATGAACATCACTTCTTATACATAGAATCTGAAGAAGAAAGAGAATATGTTTCAATTTTATTAGATATTTTATCTCATGATTTCCTTAATGCTAATACTTCAGTTCATGGATATTTAGAATTACTAGACCAAGATTTGGACACTCAAAACGTTGACAAATTCAAAGAGTTCTTGTCAAGAAGTATTAATGTAGTTGAAAGAAGTGAAAGAATTCTTCAAACAGTACAACAGTTAACAAAGATTCAAAAGGAGAGAAAAGCAAAACGAACTCTTCCCCTTCGTCCTATACTTGAAAACGCAATTGAATTGCAAAAAACAATGTTCTATCCTCGAAAAATCGATGTTACTTTTGAATGTCCAAAGAAAACTAATGTGATAGCTGGAGATCTTCTACAGAATGTGTTTGAGAATGTTATCAACAACGCAGTGAAATATACAGAAGAGCAAGATGTTAAACTTGATATTGAATGTGTTTCTGTTGAGATTGACGAAGCTAGAATAATGGAAATTAGATTTACAGATTACGGAATTGGTATTCCCGATGATATAAAACCTAGATTTTTCAGACGCTTGACCAGAGGAGACCACAGATTCCAAGAAGGATCAGGTTTAGGGTTGTATCTAGCAAGAGTCATTCTTGATACTTACAATGGTGAGATAAGATTTTCCAACAGAGTTCCTGATGATTATACAAAAGGAACAGAAGTAATTATACAAATTCTTGAAGGGTGACAATATGGTATCTATATTTATTATTGATGACGAAGAGACAATTAGATACCTTTACCAAGAAGGATTAACAATGGAAGGACATCAGATAATAGGTTCTGCTCAAAATGGTATGCAAGCCATTAAGAATATTGAGGGGATGAAATCATATCCTGATGTAATTATTCTAGATCATCGCATGCCAATAAAAAACGGTATTGAAACATTAAAGGAATTACGTAAAAATAAAATAGCTAGTAAATCCAAAATCCTTTTTGTGACAGCAGATCCTACAATCAGAGAAGAAGCTAACAATTTAGGAGTTTCACTTTTTATTCAGAAACCGTTTAGTATCTTGAAATTAGCTAAATTAATTACTAATCTTTTCAGTTAATCTTATTTTATCTTTTATTTTCTTGATTAGCTAAAAAAGTTGAATATCAATATTTATTATTATAATCGTCCTTAGCAGTTTAACAAGTCTGAAGTGGATAAAATGGAAACGTGGATATTGATTCTAATTCTTGTTCCTGTTGCTTTACTTGATTCGGGAATGAAAATACTTGCAACCCTTGATTTAATTAAAGTCTGGGAAAAAAGACCAAGGAATACTAATATTTTCTGGTTAATTGTTATTTGGATAGTTAACATGTTTGGATGGTTATCATATTTATTATTTGGAAGAATGCCAAAAGAGAAGACTAAAGATGAAGAAGATTGGGGTTAAAGTAGAAACTTTAAGTAAGAATTTCGATGAGGTTAAGGCCCTTAAACAGGTTTCTTTACAAATCGATA
>JAGLTP010000165.1 GCA_023135215.1 Candidatus Heimdallarchaeota archaeon | reverse complement strand
ACTCCAGCAGAATTTCTAATACCTGTTCAAAATGATATCCTAAGAGCAGATTTGACGGTAAACATTGGGTCAGTAACGGTATCAATAGATGATTCTACTAGCTTTTACACGTCAGGAATTGATATAGATTTTGGAATAGTTGTTAAGGATGAGTTTGGAAGAATTCTACCATATGCTGACTTCTCAATAGCATTTCCTGGTTATGGATCCTTTTCTGATACAGCAGGTTTATCAGGAATCTATAACACCTCATATGCTATCCCAATTTACATTCTTGCTGAGCAAACAGATACAAAAACAATTATTGTTGATGCATTAGCAAAGACAGCTACCTATTATAAATATCTCTTACCTGGTGTTACACAAGGTTCTGATCTTTTCAACATGTATTATTCTTTAACACTTGAACTTCGTGGGGAGTATGATCCAGACACAATTAGTGATGGAGAAGATGTTGATATCTGGAACAATACTTATTATTCATACTTTAGTCCAGGTTCCTATAATCTTACAGTAACTGATCAATCAGGAAGGAATCCAATTGGAGCACCGTTTAGCATTATTTTTGAAGGAAAATCTATTCTTGGCACTGTGACTTCTTTAAACAATATTATTTTTCTCTCACTTAGTTTTGATTCACAAGGATATGAATCAGATGCAGGTGTGGATCTTTCTGTCGCAGGAATCTATGTGCTTCAAGCAACAGCGGGTGAGGGTGATTATGCTTCTGGTAATACGATTACTCAGAATATTAATATTTATGGACCAGACAATGATGCTCCTACTATAACTTTTGTAGGTTTATCTCCTGATCCTTATGATCCGGGAATTCATGCCCCTTATTATGATATCACAGTAACAGTAGCTGCATCTGATGTGGGATCTGGTATAAGATACGTAGAATTATATTATAGGATTTTAGAAGAAGATAATTCCACTGTAGTAGTAGGTTGGACTCCAGTAAAAATGAATTTCTTGGGTGGGGATATCTACGAGTTAGTAATAAACACAACTGAAAGTTATTCACAGTATTATGTTCAATATTATATTATTGCAAAAGACTATGCAGGACATGGTCTTGATGATTTAGGTGCCAAGCAGACTAATCCTATTTATTATTATAACGTTAGTTTTGGATTAGAAGATATGGTATACTCACAATCTGTACCTGATTTCTACCAAGTTGGGGATATTGAAGCTCCATTAGAAGAAGCTGCTCCAATTATAGTAAATTCGATTGATCCTCTCAACCCTTATCTAAATATCACTGTCTATGTAAATGATACTCATGTATTTAGCGGAATGGCTGGGGTATATCTTATAGTGTATATTTTTGATAATGCAACAGGTGTCCTGATAAATACAAATGGAGACCCCATTATTTTAGTCATGACAAATAATACTGGACCTAACGAATGGTTTTATCAAATGCCAGGAATTTATAATTATGATATTGTTTGGTTCTATGTTGCACGAGATGGTGCAACACCAATTCCTAACGATCTATATGGACCACAAATGACTTATTCTGTTGTGGAGTTTAACCCACCAACGGTTAGTAACATAATCTTGGATTATAATGGAACA
>JAGLTP010000164.1 GCA_023135215.1 Candidatus Heimdallarchaeota archaeon | reverse complement strand
GGATCATAGCTCTCTGTTGCGAAGGAATATTTTGGAAGAGGTTGTAAGGAGGAGAAAAATTCACCACCTCCAGTACCCATATCTAACACTGAATCTACAATTCGAATTACAGGGAGAATTTTACTACTATAACTCCAAGTAAAAGGAGCGGTTACCATTCTATCTTTTATATAGGAAAAATCCCATCCAGAAAAAGGTTGAGCAGCTTCCTTCACATAAAAATCAAAAAGTTCATCCTTCGTTTTAGATGACAGTTTTGACATGATAAACAATAATATGGAAAGAATATAGTTTTTTGGGTTCTCCTTCCGCTTCTGTTGAGTTTCTGATTTAAAATAATTTATATATATAGAATGCGACAAATATCTTGATTCACAAATGACAAAGAGAAAGGGAGAAGTAGTTTTTATTTTATTATTAGTTTTTTTTCCATCAGTAATGTATACAAATAGCTTTACAGAAGCAAGTAAGAAATATAGTATCGAAGCTAATCAAACATTGACTTTAACATTATCCGAAAGCTCTAGAGCTTTATTTCTAATAGAGGTAGACAGTCCCTATACTCAGCTGAATTATGATTTTGAGTTTAGAAATTCTTCAAATCAAATCGTAACTTCAAAAGTAAATATCGGTAATCATTTTACTACAGGTTATGTAGGGCATGGTGAATTCAAAGCCAGATTCATTAATGATAATAATGAGGTCTTAGTCCTAAAGATAGATTTTGAAACCTATGTTTTGGAAACAAACGATGATATTAATGGATATTCATACAAGAACGAATTGTTCTGCTGGTTTTTCAATACAAATGATGTCGTAGGTTTGAAACAATTCCCAATTCAATCTCTGAAAAAGAGGAATTATTTTCTAACATTTATATCGCTAGAGGAAGTTGTGAATGCAAATTTGTGGCTTTCTTATGAGAATCCACAAGAGAATCCAGATTGGTCAACATATCTAACACCGATGAGTTTTGAAAAAAATTTGAAAGTTAGTATTGAAACCGACAGTAACACGAATTGGCTAGTCACAAGTATATCCAGCTTGGAAAATGTAGACATACTTATCGTTCTAACAATAAGAGGATTAAGTGTATTAGGAAAATTTCTTTTTAGTTTTCTAGCTGCAACTATAGGTGTTAGTTTCTTTGTTTTTATGTACTTAGACCCTTTAAAATATCGAAAGAGAAAGGTAGATGGAAAATCCTATGATCACCAAAAGCAAAAATACGAGCAACAAGAAGATTTGCCTTCATCTTTGAGAGAAGTATTAACATCTGATAAAAGCAATGAAAAATAAAATTCTCTGTAGATCTAATGCTAAAAATAGAGTTAGTAAAAAATAAGAAAGAAAAAAGAGTAATTTACTCTGCTTTATGTTTAATATATTTTATTTCTTTTTCAGATTTCCAAAAACCATGTATGTTACAATAAGATGTTGCAATAAGCTTTCCTGGTTTGTCAATTACTAAATGAAATACGGCATAAGGTTCAGAGTAAATTCCACTTGTATCAGGTCCTTTTAATGAGGCTCCATGAGCATCAAAATTTGCACAGCCAATTTGATAAGGATACTTTTCTCCATCCG
>JAGLTP010000163.1 GCA_023135215.1 Candidatus Heimdallarchaeota archaeon | reverse complement strand
GCAACAAGAATTACTAAAACCACAATTGGCGTAATTATTATATATATGTTTGACATATTCTGAAAGCTGAGCATATCGAGGGTATGGTGTCCAATAATCCTCCTCACAGGAGTGGAAGTATAAGGATTTTCTATTTCTTCATCTTCATCAATAGGTATATGTTTCATCCTCTTCATCCATTGAAATATTTAAAGATTTTAAAACATTCTTTTAAAACAGAATTCGTTTCGAAAACTTGGATTTATAGATTTCATTTATTATGATTTTCTGAGCAGATACTACAAGTTTCATCCCTATCTACTTGGAAAGTGTCAAAAGTATTGTATTGTAAATCTATATACAACATCTTGTTAACTAACAATTTATCATAATCCTTGAAAACGAGAAATTTAATGGCTTCGTTTGCTTCAACAATTCCAAAAAGACCTGCTGTTGTTCCCATTATTCCTTCCTCAGATGTTGTAGGATAAGATCCTCTTTCAGGTATCTCTTTGAAAACACAACGATAACAAGCTGAAATTTTGGGAATTACAGTAATTATCTGCCCTTCGAATTGATGAACTCCCCCAATTACAAACGGAATTCCTATTTTTACACAAGTAT
Organism: Candidatus Heimdallarchaeota archaeon; assembly: GCA_023135215.1. The sequence goes on along the minus strand of JAGLTP010000163.1, from coordinate 2,950 downwards.
CATTTACTAAAAATTTAGTTTCGAAATTATCACTAGCTTCTATTATAAAATCATATCCGGATAGTATAGATTCAATATTCTCCTCATCTAGCATTAGATTAAATTCCTCAATTATTACGTTCCGATTTAGTTGATTCATTTTATCTTTGGCTGAAGTAGTTTTGTTCTTACCAACACTAGTTTCATAATGAAGAATTTGTCTATTCAAATTGGATAACTCTACTTTATCTTTGTCTACTATTCCAATATATCCAACTCCAGCACACACTAGATAATGTAAGACAGCTGAACCTAGCCCCCCTAAGCCTATAACTAATACTTTGCCATTTTTTAGCTTTATTTGCCCCTCTTGACCAAAGTTTGGTATTATTGTTTGTCTATTATATTTCTCTTTTTCTTTCTCATTAAGCATTCCAATAACCCACTGATTTTATAACAAAAGTTCAGTTTGCTCTTGATTGTTAAGATTGTATTTACGAGAGACTCTTATATCTTAAATGCTTGCAACATACTCTTTTTCTACTAACTTCCTAAAATTGTCAATTTCCTCTAAGATTGTTCTTGCCTCTTTATCCACAGAATCAGAAAGTTTTCCATGTCCTATTGCTTTCTCATAGCATTTAGTAAAATAGTTCAGCTGAAAAACTAGTTGAACAACACGTGCATATTGAAAAACTTGATCTGGATCTGTTACTAACGCAACTTTCAATGAAATCTCGTTCTGTTCTTCTGGACTTAAATCTATATTTAGGCTCTCTCTACTACAGATATCAAACAGCTTATTCAGAAAGAATCTTCCCTTCTTTAGAACTCTTGCTAGTTCTTTAGCGACATCAGATAATCCAGGAACCTCTTTCTTTATGACTTCGGCACTTTCAATAACACTTTCAAGATGCATGTTTACACTCAGTTAATTGTTAAAGAAACTTCGATTCATTTTCTTATAAATATTGTTAGAGTGTCTAGTGGAAAAAAGGAATAAAAAATAAAGAAAAGAGAAATAGTTGAAAAATTAAGGTTCTAAAAGCATTCTTAGGGTTACAAGAATTCCATCGATTTCATTCTTTAGTTTTTCAATTGTTTGTTGTCTCTCTCTGAATAGTTTAACATAGGATTCTTTAGTCATGCTTTTCTTCTCTCTGTATTCTTGTTGAAGTGCTCTTAGATTTCTTCTCTCTTCTATGAGTTTTCGTTCAGCTATCTCAACTTTTTGAACGGATTCTTTGTATCTTCCACCTTGTTGGATAAGATTTTGTTTTGTTTGTTTCAAAGCTTCTTCTTCAGAACGTAAGCGTTTTTGCAGTTGTGTTTGAATTTCTTTTCCTTGCCTTGCCTTTAGTTTCTTAGAAGCTATTTTTGCTCTAGTTTCACGCAATCTTTCTCTAAGTGCCAAAACCTCTTCGTATTGTTTAACAAACTCTTCAATTTCATCAACAGGAATGAAGTCTTTCTCCTCTTCACTAGCAATTTCCTTTGCTACCTTTGTAGAATATCTGATTCCTAGATAGAGAGCAAAAATTATACCAACTGTTATTATCTGGAAGAAATATGTAATCCAAAGATTTACTCTATTGTAAGTAAAAAGTATTTCAATAGGAGCGTTATCACTTCCCGAAAATACATTTGTAGAAAAGTGAAGAGTTCTTTTGAAACCAAGACTGCTAAAATCAAAAGTTCTATCATAACCTAAAGAGAATTCCTGATATGGATCAGGACTAAAATAACTGTAAGAACGGAATACTGCACCTTTAGGTAAGATTATATCCAGTTTTAACTCATCCACCGTCCAATTAATAATGGAGCATGGACTGAGTCTTAATTTGTAATTGGTGGTTGATTGTTCTCTAGATAAGAATACATCCAACGGAACTTTATATTTAATTGTGAAAGTCATCTCATCTCCGTGGAAGAGAGGAGAACGTGGGAATATTACCAAACCTTGGAGTCCCGGATAGATACTATCACGTAAATTATAGGACCCTCTTTCAAAGAATCCACTTTCATCTAATTGATACAATAAATCCAATCCTCCAATAGTATCGTCTAATGCTAGGACTGTTGCATTCGCAGGAAGAACTATAGTAAACGCATTTAAACCGAATAGTTTAGTAAGAATCAGAGAAGAATCCTCTGGCCAAGCTGGTCCTAGGAAAACAAGATTCTGTTCTTCAGTTACTATAGCCAGACCATAAGGATCAATTTCTACTGTGCGATGAACATAACTTGCTTTAAACAAAATTGTGTTAGTAGCTTCTTCTACTGCTGCAGCTGTGCTCACAGACGAGACATAAACGTTCATGAGTAAGTCATCATCATATGATTGACTGTAGTTGAAAGGATGTCTTGTAACATTGGTCCATTCTAATCTATCTTGATTTGGTAAACTTAGTAAGATGAGATTTTCTGTTGAATTGTTTGGAGTTATTCGAAACTCTGCATCATCAACAAAAAGGTCGTTACCTTGTTTATTCACCTCAACCGAGCTGTTACTAATGATTGGAATGTTGTTAATGAGAGGATAGAAAAGTTCAGAGAAATGCAATAACTGTTCTTTATCTCTAATAGAATAAATAAAAGGTTGTGCTAATTCAATGTAGACACTAATATAATATATATCACCCATACCAATTTCGGTTCTGTTTTCATAAAATGGAACCTGATAAGTTGTGTAATTTATTAAACTACTAAAGGTATAGGTTCGAGTTGCGTTTTTGTATACGACATCCTCAAGTGAGTTATTTGCTACACGGAAGCTGATGAAAGTTATATTTCCTGTATTTAAATTAGGCAATGTATAATTGAAATATGTCAAATTAACATTTCCAATAACATTTACTTCAATCGAATCTATAATGGATACGACACCAAAATGCTCAAAGTTAACTGTTCTGTTGAATTTAGCAGTTGCATTTAACCCATAATCATAATAATCACCACCAGTATAAATGGC
>JAGLTP010000162.1 GCA_023135215.1 Candidatus Heimdallarchaeota archaeon | reverse complement strand
ATTCCAAATCCTCTAGCAGGTAGATATTTCCTTTCTTCTTCTTCAAACTTATCCTTTTTAACAGGAAAACGAGGTTTGATAACTCCACATTTATTTATTCGTCCAAGAAGTTGGATATCGAACATGCCTCCTCTATGATTTTCTATATATTCTAATTCACCGAGATATCCTGCTCTTTGTACAGTTCTTAGTACATTAGCTATTATCTTGCTTGCAGGTTTAACAGTGACGGTCTTCTTTCCTGTCTTTTCAGCATTCAAGATTGAAGTTAAAGCATCTGATAGTGTATCCATTTGCATATTATTACCTCCTTATCCTCCTCGACTTCCTGTTTTTTTGAAGCCAATTTTGGTGTAAATTTCTCTAATACATCTTCTACAGACATACAAACCACTCCGCCTAATTACAGCTTTGTGGGTTCCGCAACGTCTGCAGGTTCGAGAGCCTTTTCCATAGTTAATTTCTCTTCTTTTTTGCATTTTCCGTCACCTAAACAATCTTAACCTCAAATTCTGTCCTCATAAACTCCATTGCTTCTGTTGGAGTTAGTAAATGTTTTTTGGGAATCTTCTTTCTTTTTCTTTGTCTATACTTCAATCTATAACCTGGTCTTTCTAGTTTAACAATTACGTTGAATCCTATAGTTCCCAACATTGGATCAAATGGTGCATTTTCGATATCTACATGTTCGTTTATACCAAAGGCAAAGTTTCCTTGATTATCAAAAGAATTTGCTTTTATTATATAATCATAAGCGTAAAGCAATCTTTTTAGCATTGTTTTAGCATCTTCTCCTCTTAATGTAACTAAAGCAGCTATGGGTTCTCCTTTTCTGATATTGAAACCTCTAACACTTTCCTTAGCACTTCTATCCACAGGTTCTTTGTTTGTAATCTGTCGCAAAATCTCTTTTGCACTTTCAAATTTTGGTCCTGATTCACCAATAGAAGCATTAATAATTAAGGCAGTTAATCGAGGTTTTTTCATCGGACTCTTTTCCCATTCTTCAGCGAATTGAGGTACAAAAGTCTCTTGTTCTAAAACTTCGTCACTCATCAGATTTCACCTTCTTTTTCTTGCCTGAAATAGTAACACTTGGAGATTCAGTTCCAACAACAAAGATATACCTATACAGAGTAACCAATTTTTCTCCTTCAGATGTGGTTAATGTCACTGTTCTTGTTTTCTTTGTTCCATGACTACTTATTTCTTCAATTATCCCGTGCCTACCCATCCATCTACCACTTGTAACAAAACCATAATTGCCAATCTTCAGTTCATAGTTTTCTAGTATTTTCTGGTCTGGAATGGATATTTTCAACGTGTTATGAGTATAATAGGATTGGTTTTTTGAATCTTCTGGATCCAAAATAAGGTTTCGACCATCATGAAGGTTTATTTGAGTCATCCCTCCTTTTATTGTAGTCTTATTTTTGATCTGGCACAGTTTTACATTCATTTCGTTTTCAGCAATGGGAACTGTTCTAAGTCCCACTTTTGGTAAGTAAATTAACCTATAGTGCTCTTTTATTTTTGGAAATGAGAGTACATCCATAAATCCTAAAGGATATTTTCGGTTTGTTTTTATTCTCCCATCTACAACTACATTTCGTTCGTATAAAATCCTCTTTATTTCGCTCATGTTTCTAGCATAGTTAAACATATCTCTGAGCAAAATTGCTATCGGGATACAATCATCTGCTGCATGAGGTCCCGGAGCAGGTTTAACTGTAAACTTGAATTCTTTCTTGGGAACAGGAATATGTTTGGAAACAACATATCTCTTTAGATGTCTTTTGCTACCACTTTTTGTCATGATGACGCCTCCTCTTTTTCTGCTTCTGCAGGTTCATCAGCTTCTGCAGGTTCATCAGCTTCTAGTTCTTCAAATTCCTCAAATAGATCTTCTTCCTCTGGGAGATCATAATCTTCAAGAGTTTCTTCTAACTCTTCCTCATCATCATATATTCCCTCAGTCAACTCCTCTTCAGTAAGCACTTTCCTTGTACGTCGCTGAATCATTTCTCTACGTTTTTTATCTCTTAGATGTAAAGAAGTAATTACAACATTGCTTGGATGAACGGGAAAACTAACGATGGTACCATCAGCTTTCTCTTTACTGTGCCCTTCAATATGAATTGCATATTGTTGAGGTAAAACTCTAATTATTTTTCCCTTGATTTCCTCATCACCTGATTTGTTTTTGAAAACTATAACTTTGTCATCCTTATGAACTGGAAGACGATGAATACCATATTTCTCTTTAAGTGCAGCTGAGAGTGGTGCTGTCATCATTCTGTTTCGAATGTGATAAGGAGCTTTGAAGTATCTTTTACGTTGTTTTCGTGGTTGTTTTGTTTTTATTGTTGTCATTTTCATCACTCCTAAACTATAATGGATGCTTGATGAGCAATCCTTGGCCACTTTTCAGCTGCTTCTTTTGCAATGGGACCCCTAATTTCACTTCCAATAGGATCCCCTACTTCATTTGTTAACACAACAGCATTCTCTTCAAATTGAATCCAATCTCCAGAACGACGACGATATGCTAACTTTTGTCTTACAACAACGGCCGAAAAAATCTGCTTTCTTCTTTGTGGAGTTCCTTGTTTTACAGATACAATAACCATATTTGATACAGAAGCACGGGGGATACGATTGAGTCTTCCTCTATAATGCTTTACTGCAATAATTTGCACTATTCTTGCTCCTGAGTTATCTGCACATCGAATTCTGGAGCCCACCATTAATCCTTTTGTTATATGAACTTGAGTTCGTCCAACTGTTTTTCTTTTCGCCATAATACCACCTTAATTCAACTTTTGAACGACTACGAAACTGACTGTTTTTGCTAATGGACGACATTCTGCTGCTAAAACCATATCTCCTTCTTTTACATTGAGACATGGGGGATTATGAGCAGAGATTTTCCCGTGAGCTCTTTCATATCTTCTATATTTCTTTATGTATTTCAAGAAATCTCGTCGAATAACCACAGTTCTCCTCATTTTATCTGAAATCACTTTACCTTGGAAAACCCTTCCTCTTACAGGAAGTTTACCATGAAAAGGACAACGAGGATCTTCGCATTCTGTTGCAGGTGGTTCTACACCTGGAAGTCCTATATTCTTTACCTTAGACATTCTTTTTTCCACCTCGGTACAGCGTCTTATACCCATGTTCGCTCTTTATTTTTCAAAAGTAAAGAGCTAACAATTTCGGCTCCATGTTTCTTGGAGTAAGACGTCAAATACCTCAAATCCCATTTTTATTCTAATAGGATTTATTTTTTGACAATCATTTCCCCTCTCCTATCTTTTTAATCCTTTTCATTGTTAAGAAAAATCTCTTTTGTGAAATAAAATTCGTAATCTTGCTCCCTATTACCAATTTGGGATTTTTCTTTTAATTCTTGCTTCTGGTTTTCCTAACAAAATCTTACCATCTACTAGATATTTTAAGCCGTTTTTCAGTTCTATTTCAAAAAACTGATTTTTCTTTGGAATCCAGATTATTTTTTCCTCTGTTTCCAATTTTATCATTTGAGCTGTTTCCTCTAAAATCAATCCCCCAATTCCCTCTAGTTCTTTAGATGAACTTTCTTTTATAGTTAGCTTCAAACCACATAATGTGGCAGCTAGATGAGACCAAACTTCTGATATCCTATCTTTTTTTCTAGTCCTAAGATTCATCTATATTTCATCTAATTCAGTCATAATAGTTAAAATGCGAGCTATTGCCTTTTTATAAGTGCTAATTTGACCTGGATTTTCAATTGATCCTCCAGAAGACAATTCCGAACGAACTGTGAATAATTTCTTTTTATATTCATCTAATTTTCTTATTCTTTGATCTTTATTCATTTTTCTGATTTCGCTTGTTCGAATAAGTACCACTCATATCACCTTTATTCTTCTTTTTCTTTTTTCTTGGCTGCTTTCTTTGGTTTA
>JAGLTP010000161.1 GCA_023135215.1 Candidatus Heimdallarchaeota archaeon | reverse complement strand
TAGATTTTCCTATTATTACTAAATCCGGCTCATCTTTACCAGAAATAAATTTCAGTGAAGATAAAGCTTTATGACCAACAATAAATTTAGGTTGAACAATTTGTCCGAAAATATCTTCATATCTTTTGAGGTAGGTTCTAAATGACTTCTGTTCTTTTTTAATTTCCTTCTCCTTAAGAACTTCTCTAAGAGGTAAAATCGCTGGTACTTCTGCGATATGATATACTTTGACTTTAGCACTTTTTTGTGGTGCAGCTATAGCTGATGCCCATCTTAATAGAAAAGGATCTCTTGTAGAATACGGTAATAATATTGCTATTTTTTTCAGTTTATCAGAAATTTTCTTTATTGTAGGAGGGAAGATTTGAAGAACTTCGGTTTGAATATGAGGAATTATTGATGTTGAAATGCTTTTAGTTGTCATCTTATCAAAAATTGTGGGTCTTCTTCTCCCAGACATAATCACGAGATTGTGCTTGTTTTTCTTCCAATAATCTATTATTGCTTCAGGAACATTCCTTTTGTTTTGAATAATCAAATCGTGTTCGATTTCATATTTAGTAAGTTTTTTGAGATAATTATCGATATTGCTTCCAACATCTGGTCCTATATGCAAAAGATCGATTTTTCCACCATACTCATGAGCTATGTAAAACGCTATTTCCAACCCCATACACTCAAAATCTTTGCCACCTATTGGAACCAAAATTCTATCGAGATTCAAGAAATAAACATCTTGAAAATCAGGGTGTAATTTTGAAGGTATCCTTGACATTCTCTTGTTCGATAACGGATAATACTTATCTAATATAAAGATTATTCTAAAAAATGATAAGAGCAATCTAGGCTTGTTCTCGTAAATCTATTATGTCTTCAGCTGATGGACCAGTACCAATAATTGAGACTTTGATTTTAGTCTCGGATTCAATCCTGTCAATAAATTCCTCTACATCACCTTTTATCATACCAATGTCGTTGGCTTTTGCTATTTGTGGATAAAGAATATCAAGTTTAGTTAAACCAATCTGTGTTGCTCCATTCAATCTTACTGCTTTCTTAGCAAGTTCGTAATTGAATGGTGCAGCTCTTCTAAGTCTTCCAGTGACAGCACCATATTCTTCCCATCCTCTCCTCTTTGTTTCTTCAGGTGATAGTTC
>JAGLTP010000160.1 GCA_023135215.1 Candidatus Heimdallarchaeota archaeon | reverse complement strand
TTTTTACCAATGATTTACCTTCAGCGTTTTTAGCAAAGGAATCCACTCCATCACCCAATACTAAATCTACATCATTGAGATATAATTCTTGATGGACAAATTGAGCTATTTCCCTGTCTAAAGTGATCATAACTTGATCGACTAATTCTACAACAGTTACATCTAAACCTCTATGTCTAAGATTCTCAACCATCTCTAAACCTATGAACCCTCCACCAATAACTGTAGCATGTTGAGGTTTATTTTGAGTAATGAATTCATCAATTTCATAAGAGTCAGGAATAGTTCTTAGCGAAAATACTGGGACTTCCTCTAGACCTTTGAACGGTGGTCGAATAGGTTCTGCTCCTGGAGCTAAAATTAAGTTATCAAAATTTAGATTATACTCTTCATTCACTTTTCCATCTCTAACTAGAATTGATTTATTTTCTCTATCAATAGCAACTGCTTCATTATTCAATCTTACATCTATATTGAATCTTCTGTGAAATGTATCTGGAGTCACAAGTTGAAGTTTTTCTTTTTCCTTGATTACACCACCAACATAGTAAGGTAACCCACAATTAGCAAATGAGACATAGTCTCCTCTCTCAAGAATAATGATCTCAGCAAATTCATCTAATCTTCTTAATCTCACAGCTGCAGTAGCTCCTCCAGCTACTCCTCCAATTATTACTATTTTCTTAAACAAATAAACCACCAATTTCTTATTATTTCTAATAACGAACTTTGTATTTTTTTAATACTTAAAACTGAATCGATACAACAAAAATAGAAAGAAGAATGATTTTACTTTCTTCTTTTCTTAAATATCATAACTAAGGTTACAATTGAAAGGGGTATAAGTATAACAGAAAATGAAGTTAGAGTAATTTTATCATCACCATTTCCAGGATCTTCAGTAGTATAGAGAGTTTTTGAAATTGTTAGAGTATATTCTGAAGGCGTGATTAGATCATATTCATCTTCAACATATGCGAGTATAAATAAAGTATATACATCTGAATAGCTAGGTCTGTATGTAAATTGTTCTGGAGAAGTATATAAATTACTGTAAGCTTCTATATCTTCTTCTTCACCATTAAAATCTGGAGGTAAAAGATACATGTCTAAATCGATTATTTGTGAGTTGAAACTCATGGTAAATGTGTAAGTATAATCTCTAGACAGTGTTATATTGAATAAATCGATATCTGCATAGAATAAAATAAAATTTCCTTCATCAGGTAGAGTAGCTGCTTCATCTAAGTAGTCGTTATCCTCATATTCATCATCAAAAATAGCCCTTGGAGTGATTTCTATAAACAAGTCATATTGTAATCCTATAGAACCGCTGAAATATACAACTACGATAAAATAAGTACCTGAATAAGTACAATCAAAATTCACAATTTCAGGACTTGCAAAACCTTCACTTCCAGCAATTATCTCACCTGTGTAATCACATAGATATAAATCTAGATCGACTGCTAAATCATTGAAGCTTAGTATTAATTCTATATGTTGGGAGCTAGTCAAATCAAGAGTGAAATAATCATCATCAAAAGCATACAATGTATGTGTTGTATTCACACTTATCAGAGCTGCCTCATAAAAATCATCATTTTCTTCGTATATATCATCTAGTGGAATAGAAGCATTATAATCCCAACTATATTGCATTGGATATTCTAGTGGATATAAATCATAAATTCCTGAATCTCCACTAATTGTGTACGCTCCCGATCCAATGTAGTCATCCCAATAATTTCCCTCACTCAAACCTTCGTTGTACCATTTGTTATTGTATGAAGAGGATGTGTCGAATCCTTGAGATGAACCTCCAATATTGTTATCAAATAAATTATTATGGTAAATAATATTATCATCACTTCCAGGTTGCATATTTATTCCATAATCATCGCAGTATGTGATCGTGTTATATGCTATTTCATTACGATCTGATTGATATAATCTAATTCCATCATACGCTAAACTAGTTGTAATTGTATTGTTAATCACATAAGAATCATAAGATGAGGAGAGATATATTGCTCCATACTCCTTTGTGTTTAAACAGGTGTTATTGATAAAGAGGCAATTTGAACAGTCTAAAGTAAAAATTCCTCTATTAAAATCATCAAATGTATTATTATACATAGTTGCAGAATAAACGCTGCTAAGATAAGTCCCAGAAGCAGCAATGTAACCTAAAGGATTACCTCCATAAAATGAATTATTGTAAATTAGAGGATTATTGCTTGCATGCATTCTCACTCCTGTGTGATCTCCAACACCAGTATTATTTGCGACTATTGGAGAGTCTGTATAACTGACAATTATGGCGTCTGCATCATTTCCTACCATATGATTGTTTTCAATAACAACCATACCATCTCCTGCATATCTGACTAAAATCCCCTTTCCATCTGTTTCAATGTAACAATTTCGAATAATAAAATAAACAGAAGTATCATTGATTTCAATTCCATTGCTGGTTGTTGTTATGATCCTCAAATCTTCTATGATGTATGGTTCTTCTGAAGTTCCTAAACCTGGAAAACTATAATCTGTGAAATTATCATTAGAGAGAATTAAAATTGGTGCATGATCTACATACTGAATTCCAATTATTGAGTTATCTATATCAATAGATTTAGCTTCTATATTTAAGACAAGGACGCTGTTCAGAATCAAATAACTTAGGAGAACAATACCAACAACTTTTTCCTTTAAAGATGATATTTTATTGCTTTTCATGTTCTTTCCTCTTTAAAGTGTGAATCATATATGATATTTTTTATAAATATTTAAGGATTTCTTGTTAAATATTTCAGTTTAATTATTTTAAATGAGCTAATAAGAATTCAGAGTAATTTTTCCTAGTACTAAAGAAAGAAATTAAAATATCAGAATTATATATCTATATGTTCGGTGTATTGAGGTTTAAAATTGGTTGACATTCCTGAAAAAGCTAGTATTTCATATCAATGTAATCGATGTAATAAAAAGAGGAAGGTATTTGTTCCGTCTTCAGTCAAAGTTACAGTCGATTCCAGAGGATTGTGCGAATTAGTAGATGTCCACCAATGTCTTGATTCCAACCTTACTGCGAATATTCTTTTTATAGACAGTTTACATACTGTTAGATCCCAAGTACATGTTGGATCTGATAATCAAACAATAGAAGACAAAAAAGAAGAATTATTCTCTATTCCAAAACCAGAAAAGATAGATTTGACGACAAAAGAGATACCTCTTGTTGAGCATTTTAAAGCCAAGTATATCCGCGAATTAGAAATAGATGATGGACTCAGGCAATTAAAGTATGGTGTGAAATTAATAAGAACAAGAAAATTTGAACAAGTTAAAGCTTCTTCGCAATTAGGATTTGTTAAGATCAGCTCAATATTAACAGATGAGATTGTAAGAGAGAATGCTTCTGATTGGTATCAGGTTTTAGCGAACATATTGGAATCGGTTGCTCAATTTGATGATCACATACTTCCATATATACTAGTATTTTTAGATGAGAGGATATACAATTATCCAACAGAAAAGGAAATTTCTGAACTGGAGATTCTTATAAGATCACCCATCTCACTCCCTCACACTAACCAAAGAGCTATGGATATTTTCAAAGA
>JAGLTP010000016.1 GCA_023135215.1 Candidatus Heimdallarchaeota archaeon | reverse complement strand
GAACTCCAAGCGTATGTTGCTGCTGGTATCTCTTCTGATCATGAAGCAACAACCTTTGAGGAAGTTTTGGAAAAACTACGTTTAGGAATGAAGCTACAAGTGAGAGAAGGCTCTTTTGCTAAAGATATGGAGAATATCTTACAAAAACTTCAATCAAGTGAAATAGATACTCGTAACATTCTGATAGCCTCTGATGATAGAAATCCAATTGATTTGATGGAGAAAGGGCATTTGAATTATACTTACAAGAAAATGATTCAAATGGGAATGAATCCAATAGAAGCTATTCAGATGATGACTTTGAATACAGCCACTCATTTAGGACTAGAAAACGAAATTGGTGGAATAGCTCCTGGAAAAAGAGCAGATATTGTGGTTGTAAATAATCTAAAGGATTTCAATATAGAATTGGTTATTGCCAAAGGGAAAGTATTGTACGAAAACCGAGAACTTGTATATGCAACTCAGGATGTGAAATACCCTGAGTTCATCCTAGATACTCTCTCAAAACTGGAAGTACCATCCATTGAACAATTGATGATAAGAGAGGATACTAGAAGCAATGTTAGAGTTAGAGCTATAGGTGTCAGAGAGCATTCTTTGATTACAGAAAAACTTGAAACAGAATTGCAGGTTCAAGATAATTTTATTGTACCTGATATTGAAAATGATGTTCTCCCTGTTGTAGTGATTAACAGACATACTGAAGAGAAGAAAATTGGTAAAGGATTTGTCAAAGGATTAGGGTTAAAAAATGGTGCAATAGCGAGTACAGTAGCCCATGATAGCCATCAACTCATTTGTACAGGAACTGATTATAAATTGATGCTAAAAGCAGTAAGAGCTTTAAAAGAATCACATGGAGGTCAAGTGGTTGCAACTGAGGATAATATCACAATTCTTCCCTTAGAATTCGCAGGAATTATGAGTACTAAGAATGTTGAGGAAGTAGTCCAACTGAATAAAGAATTAAACACCGCTCTAAATAATCTAAATCCTACTGTATCTGAATCTTTTATGGCGTTAGCATTCCTCGCATTACCAGTCATCCCCCATCTGAAAATCACAGATCATGGTCTCATTGATGTAGATGCTTTTGAAAAAGTTAATCCTATCATAGATGAGTAGGAAAAGACTTCGAGTTTGATAAATAAAATACAGTTTTTATCAAAAAAATTTGAGAAACATCACATCCGTAAGATTTTTTACTTTTCTATTTTTTCTCTTTCTTATGACTGAACTTTTATTTCAAACTGATTCCTACATTAAAGAGTTTGAAGCTAAAATAATAGAAATTTCTGAGGATGCTCTTGTTTTGGATAAAACAGCATTTTCTTATCAAGGAGGGGGTTTACAGAGTGATACTGGTATCATCCAAACAAAGGGTGGAGAGCAGTATAAAGTTAAACAAGTAATCTTTAGAAAAGGTAAAGTTTTACATTCGGTAATTCCAGCACCTTCAGAAGATCTTATTGGACAAACTATAACATGTAGTATAAACTGGGAACCAAGGTATAGACAGATGAGAATGCATACTGCTTTGCATGCTATTTCTGCCATTCTTTACAAGAAGTATGGATCAACAGTTACTGGAGGAAATATTAATTCTGAGAAAAGTAGGGCAGATTTTGAAATAGATCATTTAAGGCAAGAACGAGTGCAGGAAATTGCTGAGGCAATAGAAACGATTGTATCTGGAAGTCATGATGTTTCTATTTCATTCTTAGAAAGAGAAGAAGCACTAAAGGATCCTGATTTGATACGAACAAAAGTCAACCTAATACCTGAAAGTGTGAAAATGATTAGAATTGTGGAAATTGAAGGTGGTGTTGATAAGCAAGCAGATGGGGGAGTGCATGTAGCAAATACAAAGGAAATTGGGGAATTTATTCCTTTAAAGTCGGAAAACAGAGGAAAGAATAACAAACGTTTATATTTTACAATAAAATAAC
>JAGLTP010000159.1 GCA_023135215.1 Candidatus Heimdallarchaeota archaeon | reverse complement strand
ATTCAGTACCTATTTCTTGTCTTGTAGAAGTAATCGTAGGTATAGTTGCTCCAAGAATAGCAGCTCCAAGCAACAGTCCAATAACAGTAAATATTTGTCTTACTGGGATAGTTAAGAAATAGGGAGGAATGTTTCTTGTGAATGTGAGTACACCCATTAACATTGCTGAAGAAATATAACCTATAATTATTCCTAGAATTGTTGTAAATGCTAGTAATGCAATGTAGACAGAAAGATAGTATTTGATTAATTGCACTGTGGATATTCCTATTGCTTTCATAGTTGCAATCTCTTTCGATTTATCAATCAGTTGAATTGATGCAAAAAGTGCTAATATAATTACATTAATTGCAAAAGACATTATAAGAGTGGAATTTATAGCAGAGTACAGAATTGATGATCGGGGACTATCAGGTTTAACATATATTTCATCTTCTACATTATAAATTAGACCTGTTGTTACAACAGTGCTGATTCTTTCCGCTGTCATTTCTATATCATATCCTTCAGCTACCTTAATGTAAAGAAAATCGATAACATCTAAAGGTGAAACGTAAATATTTTCTAAGAAACTGAAATCAGCAACAAAATGGTAAACGGTTGCCAAAGCGTTTGAGATTGAAATACTGCTAACTAGATTTGGCCAATATTTGTATTTTCCAGCTAAAAAGATTGTGAGATTTAAATCCATTGTAGGATCAGTAATTGGAGGTACTAATCTAAATTCTTCACTGTAAGCAGTATACGTTATTGATTTTTCTTCTCCCACTTTATCACCTAAAATATCAAGCTCATTTTCTTGCATCAGTACGGTTAGAGGGGTGTCCAATAAAACGAGCATATCTTTTAGATCAATATCACTAAAATCAGATCTGAAATAGGCAGTATCAAAGAAACTCGTTCTATTGATTGCTAGCACAGAATAAGTAACAACCGTATCTCCTTCATCATGAAGATTAATAAATCTTACAACAGATATTGACTCAACTTCTGTTAGATTTCTTATGTTCCGTTTAAGATTCTCACTCTCTATTGGAAAACTTCTAATTACTATATCTGCTCCTAAATCATAATAAGCTCCATCAGTATTGAATTTTTGGTAGGTTGATGGCACAACTATAGTGCTTATAACTAAAGAGAATGAGAGACAAATGATGACTGAAGATCTCGCAAAGCTCTTTTGATATCTAGATATCTCGCGGATACTCAAAGAGGGAATATCCATTTTTAGTTTTGAGGTTATCCTTGCTAAACCTCTAGCAAACATTGGAAGCAATCTTTGAACAAATAGAATCAAACCAAATAGCATAAGGACGATAGAAGGTACTCCTATGAACTTTGCTGATTGATCTTGATAATTACTCAATGCAGGCATCTTGTAAATAAACCATGTCACTATACCGAAAGCTATCAGGATTAAATCTACAAAATATTTGTAATATGTTGGTAGACTTTTCTCTATCCTTCCATAATCTTCGATATCTCTTTTCTTTAGAAGAGTAAACGTATTAAAAAGCTGAATTAAAATTATAGCACCAACACTCCCAAGCAGAGCAATTATGACTGAAGATAGCTCAAGTCTTAAAGGTATCAGCGTATTTCCAAATGAAAGAAAACCCGAGCTTTTCGTTAGAAGTGCAGCTATAGGTATACCTAGAAATACACCAAAAAACAGAGAAATAGTTCCCGTAATTATAGCTTCCAAAGCAAGATAACTTCCTATTTCTATTCGTTTTGTTCCTCTTTCAGTCAGAATAGTTAACTGGCGATCTCTCTTCTTTCTGACTAAATTAGCTGCATAAACTGTAAGGATAATTGTTAGTACTATAATGGGTGAGAGAAAAGCAAACATGAATGTCTGATAGAGGTTATACTCATCTTTAAAATTCTGCATAAGGTTTACCAAGTAAGAGTTTACTCTAAGATTAGTTATACCGAATGTTACATACGTTTGTTTGAGCTCTTCTATTATCACCTTTAGAGTATTAATTTCTGACTGGATATTAAATGCATTAATCAACTTCACATTATAAAAGAGGTCTTCGTAGAGAGTAGCTATTCCCCCAGTTACAGCAATATCATGTAAAATACTCGCAGCTTCTTTCCACCATGAAACAACTGCTGCACCACCTTCTAACTCGAAAAGAACATCTAGTGGAATAGCTAACCCCGTATTTCCAAAAGTATAATCTCGAACTTCATCAATAATTACAAGTCCTGTTATATTTAGCTCTGTCTGAGCTGCAGGATTACGCACAGAATCCTCCTTATTGAGAGATATAGGTACATAAAGAGGGATTGTACTACCTACTCTTATAGAAGAATGATTGTAAAATTCGCGGGTAACTAGCGCTAAAGCTTCGAAGTCTTCAGTAGGTATAGTTCCATTTGAAATTTGAAGAGAGAGATGAGATCGAAGACCACCCTCAGTTCCTATTAAGGGCATATTTGGAAGGGTGTTTGCTTTTTCCACTGGGTCATAGGTTTTCGTAAACGTCGCTCTTTTGAAATAAAGTTCCGTATCAAGTATTCTTTGATCTATATCATCTATTTCCTTTCCAGCGAAAAACAGTGCATCATTTGCAAACCCATCAATGGAAAAATATTGAGAGGGTGATGGAATAATATAACTATTATCCAATTCCAGTTGTATAAATATTCTGGGTTCATCTGCTAGATACAAGTTGAATGCTTGATATTGATAAGAATAAATAAAGAAAACATATTGAGTGATAATAGCAACAGCAAGAGTCACACCAATAGATGAGATGAGACCATACTTCCATCCTGCTTTGAATAAGGGTCTGAAAATATGTAATCCAGGAAGGAAGAAGATAAGAAAAATATCGAGAATAGGAATAAGAATCATTAAAATTGGCAAAAATAGAAGCATGGACCATAAAACTGCTTTATTTGGTTTTTCTTGTAAAGGATCCGAATCCGTTATAACTCTATAGAAAGTCCGTGATAGTATGAACAGATTCTGAGTAATATACCTACGTGAATTGCTGACCACAGCATTACCCTTCTTCATT
>JAGLTP010000158.1 GCA_023135215.1 Candidatus Heimdallarchaeota archaeon | reverse complement strand
ATAAATTCATGCTGGATCACAAGTTAGTATACTTATCCATTGCAATTCAAAAATTTTTAATTGAAGCGCGTAATATATCACAGTTTTATGAATCACTTCAGATCTCCATTGAGAACAGAAAGGATTTAGAAGGGGCATTAATCTTACTTGTAAGAATATTTACTAAATCTGAAGATATAAAGGAAATTAGTTTAATCCCTGTTCTTAATTATACATTAGGCAAATATTATTTAGAACAGAAAAAGACAAAAGAAGCAATTAACAGACTTTCTAAGTCACATATTCATTTTAGAGGATTCAAAGATAGTCAAGATATAGTAAAAATTAGAGGAGACATTTTATCCTTGGTAAGGGATCAATCTACTATCAAAAAAGCTGAAAAATTCGCTCTTGATATCATAAAAAGTGCACAGTCTAATTATGATTTAGTTCTAGAAGGACTCACAAGTATTGCCCTCTTTCAACGTTATATGAATGAAAAACAATATGAGAAAGCAGAAGATATTCTTAGGGAAGCTGTTAGATGTTCTAATGAAGGAGAAGATGAAACGCTTACTATTATAGTTGATAGAAATGTACAAAGATTTGCTGTAGAGAGAAAATAATTCAAATAAAAACCAGCTTTCTTGCTTAAATTATTATTAGCCAATTATTGAAAGCTATCTGCAGTCTGGTCCACAACACCATAGGAAGAATAGAATGCTACAGAGAACATCCATAAAACCATCTTTTCGAACATCGTCCCTATATTCCCTATCATATTCTGTGTGAGAAGATGATGAGCTATAGGTTCTTTGTTCTGGACCTTGCTGATATGGACCACTATGCACAGGTTCTGTTTGATATTTAACAGGTAATCTATCATTTTTGTAATCCATAATTACTTCTTCCAAGTTCGCCCCACAGAATTGGCAGAATTTACCACTCTTTTCGTGTTTATTCCCACAATTAGGACAGAATACTCCACTCATACAAGTGAAAATGTGCAAAACTTCTATTTAAATATAGAGATAAAAAAAAGAAGGAAAATAGATTACTCAATAGTGATTTTCTCAGGTAAGATCATCCAAACATGAATCTTCTTGAAAGGTTCGAGCCATTCATCAATGAATAAATCGATTTGTCCATCTTTATACCATATCGGTACATCTGCCTTAGCTTTATGTATATCAACAATCCTACAATTCTCTGGCTTCAGTTTTGCTAATTCAGCTGCTTTCTTTATAGCTTGTTTAATCCCACCGAGTTCATCTATCAATCCAATTTCTAGAGCATCTCTTCCTGTCCAAACTCTCCCACCACAATGTTTCTCAAATTGCTTTCGTTCCATTTTACGAAACTCAGCAACATGGTCTAGGAATACGTCATATATAGAGCTCATATGAGAAAATACTAATTTTCTTTCTTCTGTTGTAAAGGATTTATCAGGACTAAAAAGACCGGCTCTTGCTCCTCTCCTAAGATATTCTCTATTAATCCCCTGTGAATTTAGTCCTTCTTGAGTTATTAGTTTTCCACTAAGTATCCCAATTGAACCAGTTATTGTCATATGTTGTGCTACTACCCAATTAGAGGCTGTTGCAATATAGTATCCCCCTGATGCTGCAACATCATTGAAATATACTACCATAGGTTTCTTCTTTACAAGTTCTTTTGTTGCTGATCGCATAGCTTCTGATGAGACTACTGAACCACCTCCCGAGTTTACATGAAAAACTACTGCTTTAACTTTCTTATCACGCTTAGCTTTTCGGATTAGACTAACTATTGTTTGATCTCCTTCTTGATCTTCTCCGATGATTGGAATAGGTAGTTTAACTGGAGGTTTTCTGCTCTTTCCATCAACAATTGAACCTTCTACAGATATAACAGCAATTGTTTTACCTGCAGGTTTTGGTCTGGGAATGGGTAATTTCTTAAACGATTTCTGTATTGGAATAATTTTGAGTTTTTTACTTTTGGAATATGTTTTCCTAGTGTATTCAATCAGCTCTTCTTCTGAAATTATTCTATGAATCAAACCCTTTTCCAACGCTTTTTTAGCAGAATAGGGAGCATTATTAATAATATTAATAATCTCATCCTCTTTTTTCTCTAGAGAAGAACTGAGAGCTGAAACAATTGTTTCAAAAAATGTATCTAAAATTGCTAATCTTTGTTCCTTATCTTCCTTAGAAAAATTAGTTCGTCCAAACATATCGCCTGCAGATTTATATGGAGTGATTGGTACTATATCAGCTTTATATCCTCTTTTTTCCAATGCATCCTTCAGAAAGAGTCTATGCATTTGAAGTCCTATAATTTCAAGGCTTCCGGCTTGTTGAAGACAGATTTCATCTGCAGCAGAGGCTACATAATATCCTAGGAAACCAAGATTGTGCCCATATATTATAACCTTCTTTCCTTTTGCTCTAAAGTCTACAAAAATATCTCGAAGAGATTGTATTCGTGCCATTCCATCTGGAAGTTTTCTCAAATGTATTATAATCCCTTCAAAATTTCTTAACTTACTTAATTTTGTAAAATACTCATCAAGAAAAGCTAGGGAAAGTAATTTTGGAGGAAAAAACTTTCGTTGAATGTAATTCTTTGGAGGTGCAGATCGTTCTTTTAAAGGTTCATCAAGATCGATATAAACCCACCTGAGTTTTCTAGATTTTCTTCTTCTACTTACGTTTTTTATTTCTCTGATTATTGGTTTGAATACCATTGAAATCAATTGATTAAACAATATCCATTATTTATTTATTACTATTTGAAAAACAATTTTAGCTGTTTTTATTTCTTCTTTCTTTGATGTTTGTATTCACTAGGAATATGTTAAGAAATTTAAATGAAAAGATTCAATGTAAAATTGATGGCAAATCAAGATGAGTTTAAGGAATTAGCAAAAAAAGTAGCTAAAGTGCCTATTTCTCTTACTAAAGTAGATTTTGATTTGCTTGATAGAAACCCACTTCTATCACATGTTTTTCATTATCCAAAAATTCAGCTTGTTGATTTATACAAGTTCATTCTTCAAGGAACATGTGGATGGATGCATCTTTCGCAAATAAGTAATAAGAAAAGTATAGAGGATTTTTTGAAGAAGGAACTAAAAGAAGCAGAAGAAACACACGAAAGTGATGAACTCTTTGAGCTTCTTGATATTCAAACACGCTTAGGAAGAATCAATCTTCGTTCATGGAAGAAGTATATGGGGGAGAATCACGATTTCCTATGGGAACTCATGAATAAGACAAAACTAAATACAAAAAAATCTTTGACTTTATTTATTGAAAGGTGGATGAGATTAATGGACTGGTTTAACGAGAAAATACTTTCCTACGGCACATCTTCAGAAACCACTGTTAAAAATTGGTTGAAACTAGTATTGAATATGGCTGAAGAAAGTAAAGATTCCACGGAGCTACCTCTAGTATCACACTCTGATATATTTAGAAGAGAATACAAACCATGTTATAGAATAATGAAAGATATAGATATTTTCCAAGAGATTAAAGTGGTCAATATAAATACGGAATGAGAGCTTTTCGTTCTTTTGGATAATCTGGAAATGTTTCTCTGTACCATTTATGATGTGATGCACTTCTAGGAAGCAAATTAGCTAAAGTCCAGAATGCGAACAAGAAACCTGGCCAGGACCAGATAGCTAAAGCCCATCCTATCCAGAGAACTAGCTCACCAAAATAGTTTGGACTTGAAATAAATCTAAAGAAACCACCAAATGGGATTTTATATCCTTTCTCTCCAGGTTTTC
>JAGLTP010000157.1 GCA_023135215.1 Candidatus Heimdallarchaeota archaeon | reverse complement strand
GGATGGTTCCTATCTAGTCCTAAATAAGCTAATCTACATAGGGATTGAGCAGTGTTAAGAATGGGATTTGCCATGGTTAAACCTAAACTCTCAACTACGTTCCATGAACCATCCTTCTGTTGGAATTTTAACAAATCTGAAATAAGCGGATCTTGTAGTTGCAGCATAATTAATTCTTGAACCTCAGTATCGTTTTCTTCCTTATACAATAATTCTCTAAGAACTAAAAGACGAAGCGAGGGAGAAGAATCTCCAAGAAGTAAAGGTATCCAAGTCATAGATTTCCCTCTAAAGTATTTTTGATATAGGGAGCGGTTGGAGTATTCATTTTTTCAAATTCCTCTGGAATACCTACAGCTATTAAATGACCGCCTTCAGGACCCCCAACTGGACCGAGTTCTATAAGATAATCACAAGCAGCTAAAACATGAGGGTGATGCTCAACAACAAGAACAGAATTACCATTATCAACAAGTCGCTGAAGAACATAAATTAGTCTTTCAACATCTTCTAAATGCAATCCAACTGTTGGTTCATCTAATATGTAAAGCGCTCCTTGCTTAGCTTTTTTACACAATTCTTTTGCTATTTTCATCCTCTGTGCTTCACCTCCCGATAAGGTATATGATGGTTGATTCAAAACTAAGTAACCTAATCCTACATCTATAGCAGCTTTCAAATATCTTGCAATTGTAGTATCCTCTTCTTTGAACAAATCATAAATTTCTTCCAAGCTTAAAGATGATAATTCTGGAAGAGAATATCCTTTTAGTTTAACATCCCATGTTTCAGGAGAATATCCAGTACCTCTACAAATCTCACACATTGAATTGACTGAAGGTAGAAAACCCATTTCAGTCCGTATAACACCTCTCCCTTTACATTCTGTGCAAGCTTTTTTGAAATCAGCAACTTTCATTTCTAATGCTTCTGCTTCTTCGCTTTCTGAAAATAGCCTTATCAATGGGTTGATTAAACCAAAAAATCTAAGAGGGCTGTAGACTTTCCTCTTTGATTGATCTATTAAGAGAGCCTGTTTTGGTGCATTTTCAATCGCTTTGTGTTTTCCAGGATCTCTTCTTCTACTTCCAAGTGATGATGTGTGTTTTTCAGGAGTAAGAGCAATGCCAAGGGTATCAAAAATGAGAGAACTTTTACCTGAACCAGAAACTCCGCAGATTCCTGTTAAAACTCCTAAAGGAATTGTAAAATCCTCGCCTTTCAGATTGTTCTCTCTTGCACCTTTAATTGTTAGCCAATCTATAGGTTGTCTTCTACTAGAAACTAGTTTCTGTTGACCTTTCGCTTTGTATAATGATTCTGTTTTCTTTTCTCCCTTTAACCATTTAGCAGTTAGAGTATTTGCTGAAAGAATTTCTTCAATTTTCCCTTGAGCTACTATTTTTCCTCCCTTTACACCTGGTCCTGGACCCATATCTACTATATAATCAGCAGCTTGGATAATTTCTGGATCATGTTCAACCACTATAACTGAATTTCCATTGTTCCTAATCTCTTGAAGAACTTCAACCAATGCTTTGACTTCTGTAGGGTGTAAACCTCTACTTGGTTCGTCCAGAAGAATCGTGAGTGATGTTAAACCGCTTCCTAATGTAGTTACTAGTCTAAGTCTTTCTGATTCACCAGCTGAAAGAGTGTAATTTAACCTATCTGCACTGATATATCCTAATCCTACTTTAATGAGATATTCTAATCGTAATTTTATTCTCTCCCAATACTGTAGTAAATAACCTTGGTTCTCGAAATCCTCTCTTTTTAGTCTGTTTAAGACTTCTAATAATTCCTTGAAGGTTAACTGCTTGAGTTCATGTATATTCTTTCCATTTAGCGTAATAGTAAGATATTCATCTCTTAATTTTTGACCATGACATTGATCACAGATATGACGGTCAGTGTAAGTTTCATATAAGTCACCAAATTGAAAGTAACTTGCTCCCCACTCGTTGAAGGGTCCCCACCATTTATTTCTCCCCTTTGTTTTACTAACTGATCTTGTTTCATATTCAAATTCAAAAATCTCTTGAGTTCCATAGAGGAAAGCATTTTGAGCTTCTTTAGACATTTTGTTCCATGGTGTTTTTTCTGGGTCATATCCATACTTTTCAGCCATTGCTCTAAGTGTATAATAAGGATGATTGTATTGTTTGCAATAATAACCAAAAGGCCAAAAACCAGGAGAATACATAGCTCCACCGCAAATAGGTTTATCTGGGTGAATTATTAGTTTGTCAACATTAGGAAGTCCATAGCTCCCAATTCCCTTACATTTTATACAGTGTGATTGTAAATTTAAAGGAGAAAGTAGTGATGGTGTAACAGTAATCTCTTCTTTACATTTTTTGCAGTAAAACCTCTCCTCTTCTCTAATCATTTGCTCTCCACAGTTAATACATATCTTCTCTCCCAAATAAGCGACTAAATTTAGAAGATATTTATTGATTCCGCTTGCGTTTCCAACATTGTATCTTGGATCTATTCTCCATGAATAATAGACTCCACCAACTCGAGTATTAGCGGTAACTCCCAAACCTGTTACAGATTCAACTGGAGCTTCTGGACCTTCTTTGGTACTCTGTCTTTCATATATTGAAAGGCTTTCAAGGAATCTCCTTCGAGCCTCTCGCTCAAGTACATCTGTTACTAAACTTGATTTCCCAGAACCAGAGACTCCAGTTACCACAGTAATCTGTCCTTTAGGAATATTCAAGTTCACATTTTTCAGATTATTTGCTCTAGCTCCCTTTATTGAGATTGAGTCTGATTTATAGGCTGGTTTAGGGTGAGAAATCTTATCAGGAGCAAAATCCTGTTCCTCTCTTAATGCTTTAGCTGTTAATGATTTCTTGTTTTTCACTAAATCCTCTACAGAACCGGAAAAAACTAACTTTCCTCCTTTCGGTCCTGCTCCTGGACCTAAATCGATTATCCAATCAGCTGCTCTAATGATGTCGGTATTGTGCTCAACAATAACTATCGTCGCTCCAGCTCTAGCTAAACGATCGAGCACAACTAGTAAACCTGCAATGTCATTTGGGTGTAAACCTGTTGAAGGTTCATCAAGTAATAGAAGGTTTTTCGATAAATCCTTTCTACCAAGGTATTTAGCTAATTTCACTCTTTGTGCTTCCCCACCTGAAAGTGTGGGGGATGCTTGACCTAGATGAAGGTAACCTAGACCTATGTCGATAAGTGCATACAGTATTGTTTTAGCTTTCCTGCGATTACTCTCAGAAAGATATTTGCTTTCAAGAAGTAAAGGTGCTGCTTCCTCAATGCTTAATTCATAAAAATCCCCAACACTAAGATTTCTTCCATTGAAGTCAATTTTCACATCAAGTACTTCTTCCTTAAAGCGCTTACCTTGACACATATCACAAGGTAACCAAATTGGTGCAATGTAAGGTAGTTTAAACTCCTCAGCACCTAAACCTTCACATTTTGTACATCTCCCCTCTGGTCTGTTAAATGAAAAATGTGAAATAGAGAAATCAGAAGCTTCTGCAAATAAATCTCTAATAATGTCTGAAAGTTTTGTGTAGGTAGCAGGATTAGATCTCGGATTTCTACCAATAGGACTCTGATCAACTAAAACAGGTTTGATTTTTAGAGAATCAATACCTTCACAACCGATTGATTCATTGTTTTTTAGTGACTCATACAAGATGTGCTTGACAAGTGTACTCTTACCTGAACCCGAGACTCCTGTAACGATTGTAATCCTTTCTAAAGGGAATTTTACTGTGATGTTCTTAAGATTATGAAGGTAAGAGTTTTTGATTGTGAAGAAATTTTCCGCTTCATTTCTTAAATCTGGAATAAGTACTAATTCTCTGAAACTAAAGAATCTACCAGAAGCACTCTCCTCCTTCCATAAATCAGTAGTCAAACCATTAAATATAATTTCTCCTCCTTCTTTACCCGCTCCTGGTCCAATATCAATTGCATTGTCTGCTACTGCTACAGCTACTCTGTCATGTTCAACAAAAACTACTGGACCAGCTAGATCTCTAAACGCAGGAAGGAATTTCGTTACATCATGTGGGTGTTGACCGATTGTAGGTTCATCCAGAATATGCAACATATCTTCCAGTTTACTTGTAAGTATAATCGCTAACCTAACTCGCTGACTCTCTCCTCTGCTCAATGTGGGCGATGGTCTATTTAATTGTAAATATCCTAATCCCACTCTCTTAAGTGCCTTTAATCTTTTTTTGATTTCTTCCTCTAATCTTTTTGCAGTTTTTGGAAAGAAAGCTTGTTCGAATTTTTCTACGAGTTCCTCTACAGATAAAGCAAGTAGTTCAGGTAGAACTAAACCATCCCATCTAACTGATGAAGCTTCAGGATATAATCCCGTACTATTGCATTCATTACATCCTTTTCCATCACAATTTTCACACTTCATATGAAAATACTTTGATTCTAAATTTCCAAACCAATAATCACAATTTTTACAGATTGGACGATTTGTAAGTATCTCTTTTTTTTCTTTAAGTTTGATAACGATTAGATTCCCTCCTAATTCAAACACATCTTGAATTACATCTCTTATTTGCTGAGAACTAGTTTCTTTGGTTAGCTCTGCTACTTTGATTTCTATTGTGTGTTTTTTCTCAGGATTGAGTTTATTATTATCCCACTCCTTATCATCAACAATTATTGATTCTGAATCGAATCTTTCTACTAGCATACTCATGAGAGTTCTATGACTCCCCATCGAAGATCTTGCCAAAGGAGAAAAAACCTCTACAGAGCTTTCTTTTAGTTTGTTCTTTATAATATCAATAATAGCATCATCAGAGTATACAACCAAGTTTTCACTACATTGAGGACAAAATCGTTCTCCATGAGTAGCATAAAGAATTCTAAAGAATGGATGCAATCCTGCAGCAGTTGCAAGAGTGGAAAGTGGATTGCGATTTAGAACATTCTGATCCACCGCTATTGCTGGATTAAGATTTGTTATTTGCTCCACATTTGCTTTAGGGAGCCTACCAAAAGACCGAGGTGTGAAAGCGTCAATGTACCTTCTTCTAGCTTCATGATAAAGAGTATCATAAACGAGAGAGCTTTTTCCAGATCCAGAGATGCCTGTAACTACCGTTAACCCTTCTTTAATCTCTACATCCACGTTTTTCAGATTGTTCTCTCTAGCTCCTGTGATTTTGATAGTCACTAACAACACAATCCTATGTTTAACGAGAAATATTTCATTATAAAAAAGTGCTCTTTAGATTGATGATATAAAAGGAAATCAACAAGATTTTTTATAAGAATTTCATCCTATGTTTTTTTCATATAGATATAGGATGAAATTTTCATTTTCCTTTTTCTCTCCAACTTTTTTATAACCCAGTTTCTCGTAGAAATAATGATTTCTCTCTGCCCAGCTTGGTGTATCCAATGTCCATTTAGTAGCATAAGGAAACTCATTTTCAATAAATAGCATAGCTTTTTTTCCTATTCCTAAGTTTTGGTAATCAGGATGGATGAAAATTCTAATAAAATAAAAGTGATTTTTAGAACTTTGTTGATAGAATCTCTTACCGGACTCAGCAAACATACCCCCCACTATCTCATTATTAACTATGAATTTATAATAAAAAGTGAGTTTAATCCATCTTCTTTGAGCTGCGATGGAATCATATCCAGGAGGACCACCTGTTTCTCCGAGACCATGCTGAAGAGAATCATCATCAAATGAAAGCTTGCTTATTTTTGTTAATTCTTCAGCATCATCTAGAAATGCTTTTACAATCTTAACATCTGCTTTGCTTTTCTTCATTTTTATCACAAATATTTTTTTGATTTAATACAATAGGTTTAAAAATTTCATTATATAAACTTGAAAGATAGAGTTTGAAATTATAAGCTTGGAAAGGAATCCTCTTCTATTATCTCCAATTTGCAATTAGGACATATCTCTTTAACCTCTTACTATTCAAGTATATGCTCAATGTGAACATAAACAGAACAACAAGGAGTAAGAACTACTGTATCTAAAGGATCTGTTTCAGGGGATAAATCCAAACCACAGACTATACATTTTGGTTTAGGAGCACCACATTTATCGCATACATTCTCTTTTTCAATAAAAATATCTTTACAATTGTAGCAAATTATCGAATCAATACTCTGATTTTTTAAGATTGCTGATGCTTCTAATGATTCTTCACTGATAAATATTTTCTACTAATAAATCTAAGATGATTAATCTTTATTGATTGACACAAGTTTATCCAATAAACTAATGCAGGTTTTTATTCCATTTTCAAACCAATCAATCATCATATTCTCGTTTGGTGCATGGTTATTTTCATCAGGTTGAGCATAGGGGATTATATAGATAGGCTTCTCTGTAACTTCGTACAGTGGTTGAAGAGGTAAACTTCCTCCAGCTAAAGGAATTTTCAGTGGTTTCTCTCCATATCCTTCTCTAATTGAATCTTCAATTATCTCTGTCCATGGAAGCTCAAAGGGAGTAAAGAGAGGGTGGAATGAAGTTTCAGAAGTGATTATACATTTATCAATAATATTCTTCATTCTTTCTGATTTCTGTTTTAGTCTTTCTAGATGATTGAGAATTAGTTCCTTAATCTTCTCTGGTTTTTGATTTGGAACTAATCTTGCATCTATTTCCACAACAGCTTCTCTAGGAATAATTGTGCGTGCATTTTCTCGAATACTACCTGATTTGAATCCTCTGATATTAAAGGTGGGTCTAAACATTTTCCTGTGTTCAAGTGGTTTATCTTGTTCTCCTCCAAAATAATTGATCCCAAGTTGCTTCATATAATCTTCAGGATTTCTAGCTAATTGTTCTGCAGCTTCTATAGCTTTTTCACTTGGAGTAAAGACATCATCATAAAAGCCTTCAATCAAACATTTACCATTGTCGTCTCGCATAGTTTTTAGAATAGACATAAGATCCCAAACTGGGTTGGGCTGAATACCTCCAAAATTGCCTGAGTGAACATCAGAATCAGCTGATATTAGTTCTATTCTCATAGTTACTATTCCTCTAGCACCAAATTCCAGCGTAGGTTTCCAAGACGGATCAGCAGGACCATCAGAGACAACTACTAAATCCACATCTTGAAAGAATTCTGATTTACTCTTGAGAGCTTGATCAAGATATGGCGATCCTATCTCTTCTTCACCATCAAAAACAAATTTAACATTTACTCCCAATTCTTCCGCTTCAAGAGTACATTCTATCCCACATAAATTAGCAAATAATTGACCTTTATTATCTCCAACTCCTCTAGCATAGATTCTACCCTCTCTTATTTCTGGCTCAAAAGGGGGAGAAATCCACT